>NZ_JAKEVN010000087.1:0-18720 GCF_022398505.1 Pseudoalteromonas sp. Isolate3
TAATAAAGTTCTCTTATTTTTTGTCGTAAAGTTTTCGTTTATTTGTGAACCAACCTGACTTTTGGTTACGGTTCATCTCGCTAAGTAATTTAATTGCTTTTTCTAATGTTATGCGCTGTTCTGCTATATCATTGTATATTTGAATAGCACGTTTTTTACGTTTTACAGCAGCACCTGCATCTAAAAATGATTCGATCACTTGGTTAAAGTAACGAGTAGGGCGAGATTGCGAATTTTCTTCGTCTACTTTTAAATACTCCTCATTAACTTTTTCTTGAAGAGTCGTTATTTCTGCTTGGCAGAACTCATTTTGAGCAAGCTGACTTTTCTTCAATATATCTAACTTTTGTTTTAAGTAGTCAGTTTCAAGTAAGTTAAATGACACTATCATATTTAAACTAGTTAATGCCGTTCTGAACTCTTTAGCTGTGCAGTGCTTACTCAGCATATTCGTAATAGTTTGTGATATTTTTTGCCATTGCTGCCAGGCATAAACGTAATTTAACCCTGCTCCTTTAATGTTTTGCATACCAACAACGACCTGATGAGTATTGGGCAAAGCTAAATCCGCAATCGAATTGGTTATTTCATCTGCAGATATATTGCTATAGTCAAGTAATGTGACTTTAGATTGGAGGATGGAAATCAAGCGTTCTTTTATTTCTTTACTATTCTTTGCGATATCACTTTTTAGGTAATCCAGGTGCATACGCTGATAATAAATACGCAGGGTATAGAGAATTGTGGTTAGTTCTTGATCAGGGATCTCTCCTGTGATCTCTTTTATGTAAGATTTATTAACAACCCCCTCGCTAAGTGTAAGTAAATTCTCAGCTGCTACACTGCCATATGCAATTCTAAACCTTGCTCTAACTTCAGCTCTGGTGAGTAAATTAAATTGCTCTAGAAGCTTATCTAGGCTTTCGAGATCATTAATTTCAATTAACTTTTCTACTCTTTCTATAAATGCATCGAGAAAGTAACTGTAGAATCCCTCTACATTACTTCCTATTACCACAATACGGTCAAAACGTAGGTCATTACTGAGCATCGCAGCAAAAACTTTTGAGCGCGCGACACGGTCGTTACGATTATTTATAAGCGCGATTACCTGGTTTTTTGGGTCGTTATTTAATCTTTCAAGCTTAAGGCGCTGCCAGTTTTCTAATGTAGCTAAGCGTTCGTTTGCAGACATGCTATTGACGAACGATTGACTAATTTTTCCGATAGGCGCTTCAGTAAAGTGCTTTAATACGCCAATATCAGGCACTATTCGTGCGGATGTTTCTTTGAATACATAATCTTTATTTAAGCCGATATGTTCCGCCATTTTGCACACGAGTGCTATATTGGATGGATGTTCCTGGTAGGGGTATAAAGAGCGAATGTCATCAGTTATTTGCAAACCATCGGCCCAGTGAACTTGAATTAAGTTAGCGTTTTTTTGTTTTGCATTTAATTCAAGAATTGGGTTCATATTTTGTTCGCTGGTGAACACTAAACTATTCTCACCGATAAAATGGCTTGTTTCATTTGCAACATCAATTCCTGTTGGACCTAATGTATCCTCATGGTCTGGGTAAGCATTGGTAATAGTTGAAAAGTTATCATCCATCCAATTCCTTAATATTTTTACATAGCGCGGGGTCAATCCCATACATTCCCAAAGAAATACATCGGCTTTTACTTTTGTTGCAAAATGCAAAACATCGCTTTGTTCCCAAATACTCGCTTTATCAAAAGGTCTGAATAATGGAATTTCGAATTGCTCTCCACTTGCTCTTGCATAAATAAGAGTTGCTTCACAACCTGTTGTTTTACTAATCACTTTAAGAGTTAAACTACTAAATAATGCTGCTTTTAATCGTTCAGTTCCTGACTTTCCTCGTGTTCCCCAACCCCCGATTGAAACGGGAATTTTGGCTCTATCTGACTTTATTTGCCTACTTATTTTTATGTGGCGAGCCCAAAAGTAGGCTGAGAAAGCCATAACGAAAAAGATCAGTTGACCAATACTATTTTGATAAAGCGAATAGGCATATTCTTTAAAGCTTGACCACATATTAAACAAGAAGGGCGTGAGGGATAGTTTTTGATATAAGTTGGTAATACTCGGCTCAACAGGGAATTCGGCATTAAGCACGGATCCATATTGTTGGAAATCAAGTGTGAAGCCTCTTGCTTTTATTAACTCTAGAAAGTCTTGTTGTTCGTGGTCAGAACCATTTCGTAAATCATCTAATTTTTCAAAGTTGAAAGAAATCCAGCTATACGCAAACATGCGTTGGAGTACGTTACAGGGGGGGGTGACGATTAAAATACCATCAGGAGTGAACGATTTAGCAGGCGTTTTCAGATTGTCTTGTGACAATGTACTCAGTAGAAAATCTAACATAGGTAAATGAGGTCGAGCACTAAACTGTTTAGCATCAAACCGGGGCTCTCCAGGTACCTCCGTTTGGCTAATCTCCGCGACGGTGCAGCTCGGCACATGCATAAATGCTCTTGGTTTTCTGGCTTGTACATGATTAAAGCTTTGGCGTTTACCTGTACTTGGATTTTTAAATTCATGCCATAGCCGCCAAAAACGAAAGCCCCGCCTGTAACCTCGTTGTATTTGCCAGCCTTTATTTTTCATTGCTACATTAAAGGCTTCATTATTCTGCGCTTGCTTACTCAAAAGTCGGCCTAATAAATCTTGCTCAACCCATTCAGAGTTTAAATTAATGGTAAAGTTTGAGTTTAAGTTAAACTCGAGCTCAGCGACTTGTTGCTGGTAAACAAAGCTGACAAGCTGCTCTCTAACACGGCTAATAATTCGCTTTACGGCAGTATCTTTCTCATTTTCAAGCTGCGTATTTAAGACATTGATAAAAGACTTAAACAATATATCTGCTTGGCTTTGCTGATCATAATCAACTTGTAAGTTGAACATTATCCTTGGCGTTAACTCGAGTAATAAACGCTTCTGGGCAAAGCTTTGTGCAATTTTCAGTTGTTTTCGCCATATGTGAAAAACTTGCAACTCTTTGGTTAAACGAGGATCTGTTAATTGCTTAATGAGTGTTAGTCGTACCGCTTCATGGGTTTCTTTTTGGAGCCGAACTGTTAATAGTTTGAGAGCAAATGCCCTGGGTAACAATGCGCATTGTTCAATGACGCTTTGCCTTACTCGAGGGTAAGTATGCTTAGCAAGTAAAATGAGAAGCTTATAATTAGCTTCACTTAATTTAGGCTGTTTACATATAATTTTTGAAAATGACGCCAATAAAAACAGGTGCTGAGCTTCGATTTTTTCATTTGGTAAAACATCTAAATCAATTTGAGAGCGCATAAAATAGTGAGTAAAAGTGGGTCTTAAATTGATCAGAATTTCTAAAATATCTACTTTTGCAGCATGTGGGGTTGATTGTTTTTCAAGAGATAGTAATAACAGCTCAACAAGATCAGAATCGAATTGAGTTTCACTTACATATTCGCTAATTAAGTTTACCTGGTTGGCAAGGGCGCGAAAAATAGAGTTACGAATAGCTTCGTTCTCACTTTTTTCTAGTAGCCCCAAAAAGAAGCTTTCTAAATTGAGTGTTAACCATGATTTGGTTATTTCCCCCGAGTGGATCCGTAAATAGCGATTAGTTAAATCACCCAGTTTACCTATTAAAAACTTAAGAGATTGCTCAAGTTCAGAGAGTTTATCTTGGTATCTGTTGATGATAGCTCCCTCATCAAACCAGCGTTGAAAAGCATCTTGATCTTTTTTTAATTGTTCTCGGTTTGCACCTAAAGTATACGCGTAATCGAGAATATGAAACTCACGCTCAGCTTTTAATTCGGCATGATTTAAACGCTCGATAAAGCGCCTGTGATCGGCATCAATTTTGATTAATTGACTTTGTAGGGTATCAATTTTATGAGTTAAAAATGAAATAGTTTGCAGTAGTAACCAATCATCTTCCTCATAGTCATCAGGCTGATTTTTTATTAATTCCCATTCACTTAATTCATCAACTAGTTCGCGGTATTTTTGGCGATATAAGTCTAACCAAAAACTGGCAATGTCTGCGAAAAGCAAGTTTTCAAGGCGTTTTGTAAGTAAGTGGTTACTCATAGTCAGTGTGCTCTAGCAAATGATTTAATTGAAGTGCTGGGAAAATGATTTCATCATGGGCAAAAGGGGTAAATCCGGTATGTTGGTTGTTACCAGATGAAAACTCGATGCTAATATTGTGGTTGTCCCATACCCAATCCTGTTGTAGTCGCACCTTTAGCCAACCATGTGAAAAATCACCTAAACTAATTTGTGTTTGCCAAGCAAACTGTGTGATGTATTGCCACGTAGCTGTGGCACGGTTTTCATCTTTAAAGCGGTAATAGCTATCAATGCCAAGTTGGAAAATGTGATCTTGATAATATTGATTCCAACTGGTGTTGAAGTGCAGATAGTCTAAGCTCGTCCAATCATCGTTTGAGCTTGATGACACACCAAAATTTAAATAATTATCGACCCAAGGGTGATAACGATATTGATAAAACCCTTGCCATCCCGAGGCATGGTTTTCACGGTAAAAATTAAATACATTTGAATTAAGTAGGTCGTCACTGAGGTAATCATTTAAATCAGCACTACTGTAACGAATAAATGGAGTTAGCTGCCATTGGTGACGATGCGAAGAATCACGTTGCCATTTTTGTCCTACACTGAAACTACTATCAAGGGCATATTGAAGATCAAATCCATTATGACTTGGTTGCCAACGGCTTTGAATTTGCGCATCAACATACCAAGGAGTTGTATCATCTTGCCATGAATAGTAACCAATGAGTGCAATTAGATCCGTTTGTTCTTTACTAAATGAGTAGTAACCTTCTAATTGGTACCAATCATTGTCGTCGTTAATACGTAAACGAGCGCCAATATCAATGCTCTGTTGGGTTGGGATATTTTCAGCGGTTTGAAATATTTCTTGTTGGTCAAATTGTATAAAACCTTGCCAATTAAGATCATCACTTTGAAATGACTTTTGATCACTTACAATTGTTTGCTTTTCTGGTACTCGATAAGTTACTAAATCAGGCAAAGGAATTTGTGCTTGTGTAAATTCTGAAATCTTATTATTGAGATCACTAAGCTCCCAAGTATACAGGCGAACATGTTCAAGTTCCGATGATTTGACTTCAATTTTGCCTGCAGGATGGAAAAATTGGCGTTCACTTCGACTATAGCTATTTATCTTTTCTAACTTGATTAAACGATCTGCATTTAAAGTCGCAAGCAAAGGGGTAGTGGGAATAACAGAATAAAATAGTAGCGTTGTAGGTAATTCTACCTTTCTCCACCGACCCGCAATATATTGCTGTACTTCAACTTTTAGTTGTTGAGATAAATAGGGGTTAAGCCAGTGTAGGGCAATGACATTATTATCTAACTCCCGTTTATTAAATGTAAAGGGAATGCTTTGCTGCTCCGTAACAGACCATATTTTTAAACTGTTAGCCAGTTGTATGGATAAGTTTGCCACATTAGCTTGGGCAAGCTCTGCGGTAGAAAAATTAAATACAAAGCGAATTTGTTCTGCCTCTGTTTCGGCCAAATCTATATAAAGGGTATGAAATGGGCGAATCAATAAACCATCATTATTTTTTAGATGCGTCTTGAATTGGTTAAACCTATCAGCAAAGCTAGTTTGTGCTGTACTTTGAATATTAAAAAGACGCGTACCTGCATAATCGATTAGGCTATCTAAGGGTTGCCAGTGGCCAAAACTTTCTATTCTATTTTGTAAAAAGGTCGATGAGGCACTCGCAGGAATTGTAGCTATTCGCTGTAATAGTTGCGTATATTCATTATTGTTTAAACGCTTTTTAGATAATAGATATAAGCCATTAATTAAAAGGTCGTTTTGTGTGGCATCATAGGCATAAACTAATGACATAATATCGTCTGTAGCAAGCTGGTTTGCAGCATCAGAGCGGTAATCAAAAGCTTCATATAATGCGTCAGGTATATTTTTAAACTCTATAAAGGCTTTCTGATCAGCTGATAGAGTGAGTGTCTCTCCTGCTTTCAGACTCACAATCATTGTTGATGCAACAGAAGCCGCTTTTTGGCTTTCAACAATGAGTGTTGTTGATGGAATATCGCTGTATATTGGCATTAATTTATGTTGGTATTGACTATCAGCCTTTAACCAAGCAGTTTGATACTCGCCGTTTTGTTTGGCTTCTGTGCGCGCTTTTATACTTAAATTAACCGCTTCTATCGCAGTGTACTTCCAGGGCATATGCTGTGAAAGCACAGTGTTTTGCAATTTTCCTTGAGAGTTTATTAATGTTTCTTGGGCTCCAGAAAGTAATTCATATTGCTTATCTTCAGCTTTTAATCCAGGACTTAAACTGTGGTAGTCAAGTGCCATATAAGCTTGCTTAATTGTGTGAGTTTCATCCTTTTTGTTTAAAAGCCATATTGCGAGTCTATTTTTCTGTTGTTTAGTTGCAAGCTTAGTGAGAATACTATTACATTCTTCCAATAAGCTTTGGTTTCCTGCGCACAGAGCAAACAACTTTATTTCTTGGTGCTCATCTTGGTAGGTTTTTAATAGAGACTTTAAAGCAAACTCCTGTAATTCCCTTTGTTGAGTACTCTTGTATAGTCCTTCTAAGTAACTTGTTGCAAGATGAAACTGTTGTTGTTCACGCAAAATATTTATTTTAATTTGCCATGCTTCAATAGCAACCTGTGGATTTGGGTTTTGAGTTAATGGTTTTAAAAAGGCAAGCGCATCTAAAGGTGCTGACTTAGCTAAGTCTTTAGCTGTTAGCAAAGATTGCTGCCAATTAACTAATTTAATTTTTCTTCTTGCTGGGGCATAAGGCTCAATTAGCGCTAAATAGTCACTATATAATTTCCTTAAGTGCTCAGTTATTAGCTCTGCTGTAATAGGGCTTTTTTCAGAAAGGATTCCCGGTTGTAAATAAAGTACTTCATTACTTGGAAAATCTGTAAGTGTCCTGGCATAAACAGCAAAATCAATACCAGGCACATCATCAGTGGTTTTCTGAATTGTCATCGTTTTGCTGTTTAATGGCACTGAGACGTGAATTGTTTGGTATTCTTTTGTAGCTTTAACATTAATCAACCAGCTTTTATCACCAACATTAAGTTTAAATTGACTGTCTTTATTACTACGGGCAACAAAGGTAAGCCACGGCGTGACTCGTTTTTGGCTTAATAAGTCAAAATTCAAAGCCATCTGTGAAAGCGACGTAATATGTCTGACCTGTTTATTAATGCGTGGATAAAATTGATCATCAACTAATCTTTGCTCTTCAAGTTCAGTAATTAGCCGTTTTTTTGATTGGCTCGAAGCATGAACTACGCTGCTCCCTTCTAGTAAAGTTTGTGTGGACATTAAGCCAAGCAAATCATAGTAGCGCTTAACTGCGAGGGAGTTATTTTTTGTAAATACACTGTCACTAAAAACATTCAGCGAATACTCATTGTAAACTGATTCCATTGCATCATTGGCAGTTTTTAACCAGTAGGGGAGTAGTAGTTTTTCTTCAACTTTTATGGCTGTCGAATCATCGTATATGGCTCTGTGGCTTTGCGATATTTTTACATACGAATCGGCATAGCTTTTAATGGTTAAATATTGGCCCGCATCAATAGCTAAATAGTCACTATTCACCAAGCCAACATTTTGGTTTTGGTATTCAAGGGCCGGGTTATTGATGATGTTAACTTTTGCAGTAAGAACTTCATCTGTGTAGGCATAGACAGCACCATGGCTATCTAAAGACTCCATATTCTTTCTGACCGAAAGCTTAATTTTTTTTGCATCAGGAAAATATAGAGTGACCTCATCACCTTTATCGAACTTATAAAACCGTTCGCTGCCTTTTCTTGAAGAAAGTAATACTGATGGCTTAGCAAGTTTTAGGGCTCGTTTAAAGCTATCAACAGTGGTTTGATAGTGACCGACTTGCGCAGAAAATTCAGCCCGCTCATTTTGGCGGTTTTGAATCGCTACAACACGGTTATGCCCAAGAGCAGGAAGTTGACACCGTTTTTCTAAACATAATAAGTCACGATCCATTTGAACTCGTTGCTGTATATATTGTGTGTTACCCACACTCATAATGAACTTGTCGAATAACTCAGGGTTGAACTCTAACCAGTGCCCTTCGGGTAGCCATAAATATTGATGCTCATACGAATCAAATTGCATCTCTTGTGTGGTTGCGAGCACGTCTAGCTTTGGAGAGGTTTTTAACCAGATAGGAGGCTGCAGAACAGCATGCTCTTGTTGTACGGCAAGAGCTGGTTTATAGGCTAGCAGCGTTAATGTTATAAAGGCTATTATGAAGTAAGGCATAGGCTAAACTGCTTTAAAAGTTGGTTGTTAATTATTAACTGCTCTCGCAGCTCGCGACTTAACTCGATATGGAAAAACTGACTATTAACAGGAGCCAGCGAATTAAGAACATTGTGTGTTCCACCTAGCTCATGCACATCGCGCCCATAAACCAATGCATTAATACCTAGCTTATTAATGAGGCATTGAGCAATGTCTAAAGTTCGTTTAGAGGCGAATACATGGCCTTCGCTTAAAATAATATCTGCTTTTCGTCCTTGCTCTGTGGTTCGCTTTTCCTTTGCAAACCCATGGATTTGATAAATCGAAAATGATTTAACTGAACTGCTGTACGCAAGTATAAATGCGTTACTACTGCTATTTTTATATTTGCTAAAATCGATTATTTTGCCATCGGCATCACGGCTATTTCGGTGTTTCGTATTAGTCAATAACACTTGGCACTCACTAAATAAGGCTTTAGCAATTTGCAATGTGTGTTTATCAAAATATCTATGTGGAGCATAAGAAATACAGGTGTTCCCTTTTTCTTTAAAATGTATTTCACCACCCGAAAAAAGAGACTTATTGGCTACTAAAGCCCCATTCTTAATGGAAAAGTGCTCTGGTACACGTTGTTGGTTATTCAACCAAACTCGTAGGCTGGAAGTGAGTTTTTCTAGCTGAGCGGCCTCACAATATGCAGCGGTAAATAATATAAGAACAGTAACGATAATTTTATTGTTCATTATTCCACCACCTTACTTTTTGATCCTTTACAAGATACTCTTCAAGTATTGATAGCCAAATCGTTTCGGAAGAGGTTAAAGTCACGGACTGCAAAGAATCTATATCATTAGCGACTTTGAATGTAACGCTAGGATAGCTAGCTAATTGGCTCTTTTTAGGGTGAATTAAAAATGATTCTAATAGCTCAGAGTTATGTAGCTGATAACTTTGCTTTGCAATACTGTACTCACTAGTCAGGCCAAGTTTGTAATTAGCAGTATGTTCAAGACTCAATGTAATAGGTTTATTACTTTGAGTACGAAATGCTTTAAAGACAATGCTTATTGGGTGTTTGTTCTTCGAATAAAGCAGCTTAATTGGCTTATTTTTATCTAATTGGTAAAGGCGTTGTTTTACCCAAGGGCGATGACCGTACCAATTTTGATAAACAGTATTTGCTTCATCAATTAATTTCATTTTTTCTGACAAAGAGATATCAGCGGTTTTGACTTCATTAGCACTATTGTTATTTATTTTTAATATCAGTCGGTTATCGTTTTCGCCAGAAGAGGGGAAGTAGTGATTGTTATTATAGATCCCAAAATTAAATTCTTGTGATGGCTCTGGCTTTTCATAATATCGTTTTGGACTTAAACCAAGTGCCACATTTGATAATGGCAAAACATTAAATAATTCCTTAGATTGGTAGTATGTTGTTGTTTCCTCAATATCTCTAGGTGGAGTGAAAGTACGAATATTTACGAAATGTTCTCGCTGCGCCAAGTCGTAATGGTTACTTGCTTTTTGCTCATACCAGGCTGCAATATCATAAAAGCCATCTGTTGATTCAGTCGTAAGCGGTTGATGTGCAGTGCGGCGTTGATAATGAAAGTTAGCGAGTCTTGACTTTACACGCAGGTATACATCGTCGCTAGATTCAACTTTAATATAGCGTGCTTGTTGCGGTGTACGTAGGTAATACGATGTGAGCATGCCTACCGCTTGTCTCTGGGTATTGCTAGCAATTAACCGGTCAAATTTAGATGCTTCACCTTTTATAGTGACGGCATATCGTTCGATTTGTTTTTTATTATTGTCGTATAAAGTTACGTCTATTTGGCTGCTATTTAATGTTCTAAGTTCTAAATTAAGATGGCTTTCAGGGACGATATCAAATTCAACTGACACTTTTGGGTTTATCAAATAACTGCTAGCATAACTTGTTAAAATAACTGCCCCAGACTCTGTTCGCCATTGAGTTAACAATTCTTTTTCACTGCAGATTGTAATTAACCCCGCATTAAGTAATGGGGTTTTGTACTTGTTTACTTCATCAGTTTGAGTAAAGTTTATTTCTTTTGGCGCTTCAAACTGAAGTTTGTCATACCAGATCAATGAAGGGGGTTTTTGGTTATCACTGACAGTGAAAATTAAGCTATCACTTTCATCTAACTTGACACTGGCACACAAACTACCTCTAGTATAATAAGCTGCAAGGCTATACTGCTGCTGACTGAAGTCATAACTAATTACATTATACGGTAAGCTTTCGTATAGAATGTCTGACTTAAAGTCGATTTCAGGAATACCTTGTGGTGCAATTTTTTGCCACCAAAATGCCATTGCATTCGTTATTTCAGTATTTGTTAGAGTATTTTCACCCATGGTAAGGTAATCAGTTGCGCGCTTACGTCTATCTAGAGGCCGTTTTAACCAACTATTAAGTGGATCAACGTTTTGAACGGGGGTTTTCGCATGAACTCGAACTACCACGCCTTGAATTGATTTTTCTTCAGGGATAAGTAATAACGCGACGCTTTTTGCCGTAGGGTAATGAGCTATTGGCAGGTAAAATGATTGCCCAGACGCAACATTAAGCGATTGTTTATTCTCAATGATTTGTTTGATCTGTTGCTCTTCACTATGGTTAACTAGCTTTGAAGCGTGGTGGTAAGTTTCATCTAAGATCACCTCTTTTTTATCATTATAAAGAGTATATTTGATGGCATAATTAACTGGTTTATCAAGAGTAACCGATTGATCAAATACAGCATTTGAAAGTATACGCAGTGAGTGAGTCCGCTGATTAGAAAATGTATAAGTCAGTGGCTTTTTAGTACTTAACCATTGAACTTTTGAGCGAGTCTCTTTACTGGTTTTTGGGTTTACCGGTTCTGCTGAATCCAGCCAAATCAAAAAGCTATTCCAAGTAAATAAGGCGATTAATAAAACAGTGATAATAGCTAAGATGGCTAGGAAGCGTTTAATTAGATACATTAAAGCCTCCAACCATCATGTTGTTAAAAACATCTATATCAATCAGTTGATTGCTAGCTGGGTTATAGATGGCGATGAGGTTATTTTGCTTTTTGATCATCAGTACGAATTTATTCAACTGTTCTAATTTTATTGTCTGTAATACACACTCATTTAGTTCAGAACATATCGTCTTTAAGGCCGCAGTTTGTTTATCAGCAGTATATTTATTAATTTTTCGTTGGATTATTTGTTTATCATGGCTAGTGAGCGCTGCCCAGTTTGAAGGCGACAAAGTAGCTAGATTTATTGTGGTTACAGTCGGGTTATTCGAGATAGCGAGAAGGCGCATCAGAAGGCTGTTTTGATCAATTGAAAACTGTTCTTTAAAGTCAGATGCAATCCATAAGGTTGCCAGTTCACTGTTTGAATTAAACTGTTGATATCCATATTGTGGCGAACTACCAATTTCGAGGCCCCTAGTGGCTTTTTGACCTTCTACTACTTGATAGCTGACTCCTAGACTGCTTAAGTCTTTAGTGAGCTTTTCCATTAGAGGAGTTGCGATATCCCTTACTTGGGTATTTGAAAATGCAATTGCGTTAGGGCGGATCCATGATGGCGCACTGTGGCTACGGATCTGAATGTTTAAGCTTGGTTGTTGTGCTTTAAAACGTGAATAGCTTTGATGAACAACATTGAATAATGAACCGACATTATTTGCTGCAAGAACATTTGCCTCAGGGTGAGCGTAGGGATGTGCACCTGCAATTAATAAGTTGGCAGCATTTGAATTAGTAAAAAGTTCACTTGCGAAACTTAACGTATTCCCTTCGAATATTGGCCTTGGGACACTTAAACTGATTGCTTCATGTTTACTCAGTGAAAATGCATATATACCTTGCCCAAGAGCCTGTGCATCATTACTTTGCAATGGGCTAAGCAGTATGTATCGCCCATTACTATTTTGTACAAGTTGTAGCTGGTAATTGAGTAATTCGGCTGTGCCATTAATCTGTTTTAAGTGATTTAATACATCTTCATTAAGTGATGAGTTGCCAATTTGCTCAATTAACTTATAAAGTGGTGTTAAGACTTCAAATTCCCAAAGGGCTACTTGGCTGTGAGTTAATGGCTGATAATTGAAACTGCCTTTTCTGCTGATATAAGCGGAAAAGTCATCGACAATATGAGCCATATCTTCATTGATAATATTAAGTTTTAAATTACTATAGCGATAATTTTCACGGTAAATATACGCCAAAATATTGGTGTAATTATCTCCATCAAGAAAGACCTCAAGCATAGACCCGGTAAAGTCTGTTGCTGGTAAACTACTTTTGGCGGCTTTACCAAAATAAGTTGCTTCACTGCCTAAAAATTCATGGATCTCGCGCTGACTTATAGATTCTGGAAGTCGATTAAAGATCCAATATTGGCTTTTTACATCACTAGGAGTGCTTTTGAGTAAAGCTGCAGTATGACGGTTAGATTCGCGAACCTGTAACAGCTCATTAATTTCTAATGCATTAATGAAAGCTTGGTAAAATGGACTTTGTTGATTTT
Source organism: Pseudoalteromonas sp. Isolate3 (assembly GCF_022398505.1). Taxonomy (NCBI): domain Bacteria; kingdom Pseudomonadati; phylum Pseudomonadota; class Gammaproteobacteria; order Alteromonadales; family Pseudoalteromonadaceae; genus Pseudoalteromonas; species Pseudoalteromonas sp. Isolate3. The sequence continues at coordinate 12,906 of NZ_JAKEVN010000087.1, forward strand.
CTTTCGTCAACGTTACCTGAGGCGTCCTTGTGGCTCCAAAAACGAGTGCTTTGCTTTTTAAGTGTTGAAAGATAAGAGCTGCAGAGTCACTAGCAAGGCCCTCAGTTATAGGGTAGGGCACAGTGATTATTAAATTTGTCTGTGGTTTTTTATTAATTACAAATAAACCACGTTGTTGATTCTCAACAATATCTATTAGATATACATAATTATCATCACTCACAAGCTTAAAGCCGATAGAATTGAACATGGCACTGAGATGCCCCATTTTTTGCTTATTCTCGATGGCTTTGTTCAGTTGATAAATAGCATATTTGAAGTCAGATACAGCTTGACTTGCTTTATAGCTACTTACCGTTACTCTATTGGAGCGAGTGGTATATAAATAGCTTTTATACTGACTCACTTGCTGGTTAAGTGTTATGACTTGTAAGTTTTCTGCTTCAGGGCTAATACTTTGTTTTATTAGTAAAGAAGGCACAAGCATGACTAAAAAGCCAACAATAATGGCAAGGCTTCCACCTATTACAGAAGTTTGAAATGTAGCTCTAAGTACCAGACCCAGCGCATTTTTTTGATAAATCTTAAGGGCAAGTAAGGTAGCGAGCATATACCCAAATGCAAAGGTGTCGGTTACTTTAACCGTTGGAAAGAACCAAACGACGATATAGTTTAAAACAAGCTTAAAAATAAAGCCTATGGTAAAAAATAGCATCAGTAATCTGGCACCTTCAATATGTGCATGCCTTAGGCGAGTATAATGAATCAGAGAGCTTCCTACCGTTAATATAACGGCAGTTTCTATAAATGAGGTTAAAATTTTACTTGGTTGCGTTAGCTGTAAAGCTAATAACGCAGGTAGCATGATACCGTTAAATTCCCAGCCATACTTTAAATTTGCACGAGAGGCCAAAAAGGCTGTAATAACCAAAATAATATAGGCTTTAGGGGCAGCAATAATAGATGCGGCAACAGCTTCATACATTATACCTAAATTAGCGATGCTAAAATTGGTAAACGGCATGAGTACAAATCGCACCAATATATAAGTGATGAATAACTGAATAAAACTTACTTTCAGACCATACTTAAAACCGCCATTCCACATTACGTTAGCTGTTAATGCGATAATAATAAGACCTAAAGAATAAAGCTGAGATGCATAATCAAAAGTAATATCCCATAGGCTTAACTGGTCAGCTATGATTGGCCAAAATAGAGTATCCATACAAACACGGACTAAGATACTGATTAAGATGATGGCAAAAAAGCGGTCTCTGCCAAACATTTCACTGTAACCAAAGCGCTCCATCAAGTAACTTGCACTTATACGCATAAACCCATATACAACAATAGCTTCTATAATGATAACTGCTGCTGAGGTGGGGCTAATTATGAGTAATGGCACAAGGTAACCCGGAACTACAAGGCCTGTAAGTGGAAATCCAAAGCGCAAATTGAGTAGGCATACAACGGCAGTCCCGACCCAAACAGTTGTAATAACGGATTGACCCAGTCCGCTACCTGCAGGAAAAAGCGCTAAAACGAAGTCCATTAAAGTCTAGCCTCCGGAATTACTTCAGGAGTGTCTTTAATAAATTCAAATAATATTCCAGACACTTGAAAAGGCGCACCGGATGCGGTTTGCGAGTTATCGGAATGAAGTGCTCTAATAATAAGCGTATAACTATGTTTATCTAGGTTAGCAGGTAGCTCAACAGTGGCTTTATTTAGAGTTATGTAGCGTAATTTCCCTTTTGCAGTTTCGATATCAAGTGCGCAACTTCGACAAAGTAAATCAAGGGCTGTCGTTTCAAAAATAGCAATTTGGTGCTGCTTAGCAAAGTGCTCTAAAGAAGCATTGGTTTGAATAATTTGACCGAACAAATTAAATAACACTGTAGCAGGACTGGTATGGTTAAATACCATTTCTAAGGTGGTTAGCTTTTGCTCCATTTCATTAAGTGAGCTTTTAACCTTCTGGCTAACCGATTCGTGAAGCTTAAATGTAAGTAGTCTATTAATTAGAGTTCGATTCTTAGCCTGTGTTGTTTTAAATATATGGTAATGGAATAGGAGCTCAGCAACTTGGGCTGCAAACTTATTAACGTTTTTTTCAAACGCTTGCTGATGAAAGCTTTGGTTAGGAACAATTGATAGAGCCCAAAAGCCACGTACATCACCAGCGTATACAAGTGGCGCAATGAATTCAATTTCACCTTTAATGACATGTTTAAAAAAAGGACGGTTTATTTTCACAATGCCTAATGACTTTAACGCATTACTATAAGGTGTGCGTTGATAGTCTCTTCTCATTTCTTGGATATCATCGAGTTGGCAATTTATTGCGCGAATTTCAACTACTCGGTGGTCGTCTTCTTTACGGGCTAAAAAGATTGATTTTTCCAGATCTAATTGCTGACTTATTAATTGAATAATGGGATCCCATGGGGATGGGTGCTCAATAAAACTTTGAGGAATATAACGGCCCATCATCATCTGCTGAATGTTATTTACATCAGCTGTGAGCTCTTTGTCTTCAGAAATTTTTCGAGCAACTACAACCCAAATTAAAGTTGCAAAGGTCAGTGTGATGTATTGACCAATTGGAATGAAAAGTTTTGTAAAGTTCACTAAACAGTAGCCGGCAGCACACCAAAATATAGTTATGCCGAAAGCGACTAGAAATGAATAACTTATAGATATTTTTTGATAGAAAAACAGCAAAGTAAACACAAAAACCTGTGCAAATACTACCGATATAGCAAAATTAAGCTCATTTATAGTGCTGTTTTTCTCAATACTATCAGCGATGTAAGCAAAAAGAAGTAAAGGATCATTTAGGCCTTCAAGTTTAGGAGCATGTATATTTACATTAAATTCAGCAGCTTGTTGACCAACAATGAGCACTTTATCTTCGAGTTGTTCACTCATAACGTCGAAGTTAAGTATTCGCTTAGCGGTAAATTTTGGAAGCGCAGATACGTCTAATCTGAAATTAATCAGTTTAGATTTGTCATGGTTATAATTAAAAACAGCTTGCCATACACTTTCACATTCAAGATTATCAGCAGCGGGGATACGCATTTGATAGGTTGCCCAAATTTCCACTTTTGGCATGCAATACTCACTACCAGCATAAGGATAGAAAACCCCTTCCTTGGTTGCAGGCTGTAGTGGCTCATCAGCTAACATGATGATTGCTCTTGGCTGATACTCGGATAGCTGAGTGACTAAGTCTGAATGATTAGTGCTGAGACTTTCACTTGTGATGAGCACAACGTTTGTTTTCTGAGTGCTACTAAACGAGCTTATTTTTTTATAGAAAAATGCATCACTCGCTTGAAATATGTTCAGTAGGTTACTAAACAGCACAATCGCAAATAAGAAAACAGTGAACCAAAAGGCTCTTTGTCGCGTTAATCGCAACAACTGTTGTAATGCAGCCAAAATTCCTCCTTAATCAAGTACAGTGAATGTAAGCTTTAAACTTACCTCACCACTTGAATTGACTTTTAAAAAGTCGAAACCGTGCATTTTATCGGTCTTCCATTGTCCGTTTTCTAGGTTAATACTTTGCTGCCAGCTAATCATAGCGACATCATCTAGGCGAATGATAGCTTCACCTGTATTGGGTGGATAGTGCCTAAACTGTAACTTAACACCACGAGGTGGGAGTTCTTTAGGCCCAAGAGTAAGTTCATCTGAAGGTAAACTAAAATCATAGCTAAAAGCGTGCCATGGCTGATCGCCTCCTTCGCTGACTGGAATTATGTTTTCTGCAAAGGTAAGGTCATCTATTTCAGTGGTATAGGTCAATAACGCTTCGAGTTGTCCACCGTTCTCTGACTGCAAATAGGTCAGTAACGAAAAGTCTTTACTGAGATCAAGCTCGCCTGCTTCATTGGTTAACTCCATGACTCGCATTGTATGTCTAAATGGAATAATAGAAGGGGTATTATCAAATCTATCACGCGTTGAGCACAGGGCCTGCAAGCCATTAAGTGGCTTATCAGTGCAAGGTAAAACACTTTCACTGCTGTGATCCCAGCGACTTACTTCAAAGGCTTCGGTGTCATTGTCCCAATCTTCAAAATCACCAAACACCATAATATCACGGCCAAGTAAAAGGTTATCAAGCGCTTCATTGTTCACTTCAATAGATGAAACATAGGCTGCTGAAGATGGCGAATACTGTCTTAAATCGATGATGTCTGTAGTCGCGTCAATATCAATGGTCACTTGCTGAGATTTTTTACTTGCTTGATTAGCTGTAAAGTATATCTCTGCGTAGTTTTCACGGGGGATAAGGGTAATATTATCATCAGAAAGCTCAGCGATTCTTCTCAATAAATAATGACTTAAAAAACCGTTTGTGAATCGAGGCTTATAGTCCTCTAAATATATTGGGTAGGCAAAGCCGCGATTAATAGTTTGGCTTTGGGTATCAAGATCAAGCATCACAGCAAGACCTAACAAAGTGTCAAGTCTCGGTTGGTCAAATACGAAGTTGCCTAACCCTAATATGGCCGGTATTTCATTATATACAGCAAACCCTTGAGCAATATGAGGATGATGGCCAATTAATAAATCGGTGTTCTGCGAAGAAAGAACCTTAAATCGGCTACCTATATAGGGTGAAGGCGTATATGAGTATTCATCGCCACCATGCATTTGTGCGATTACAAAATCATTAGGATCAAGTTGCTCAAGTACTGCTCTAACTTCTTCTGAGTTAGTCAAATCCGCAGCCCCACCTTTATTCGCATCAGCGACATACGTATATTGGTGCTCTTTTCCCGTAATAGTGGTTGCTGCAAAAAGTGTTAAGTTAACATCTTCAAGGTTATGTGAGACAGTTTTAAATGCTTCAGAGTCGTTAAGGCCTGCACCGCTATTAAGAAATCCTGCACTTGAGACTTCAAGCAAGGTATCTTCAAGGCCATTTTGCAAATAGTCATAGATGTGATTATTACCGAGGCCGACATAATCAATGCCAATTTCAGTTAGGCTTTGCAATGATTCTGGTAATGAAAAGAAACTGAACTCTTTGGTTGGGTGTACATTCGTTGGCATTGTCGTCACTGGCGACTCAAGATTGACTGATGAAAAGTCAGCAGCCCTAAACAGTGCTGCCACTTGGTTGGTAATCGCAATACTGTCTTCTCGCGCTGAGTCAGGTCTAATTAGCGCATTACTAACATCAGGTACTGATGTACCCATGGTGTCTAACTTGGGGTCTAGAAAACGTCGACCAAACATTGTATCACCTGCAAATAGCAAACTCTTTGAGTTAGCAGGCTTTGTTTCTAACTGAATATGGGAAGTGAAAAAGTTAGGCTGATTTACTAAAATGCTCGCTTTAGGGAAATAGCCTAGTTGTGTAATGAAAATTGCATGGTTACCAAATGAAAGGTTATTGATAGAGACTCGTCCATTTACATCAGAGAGATACTCTTGAGCTGCTACAGAAACAGTTACATTACTAAGAGGCGCTTGATTCTCATCTGTTATAGTAAATTCGACGTCAGTAGAACCAGCAATTAATGCTTCACGGTCACTAATTGAATCTTGCTTTTGTTGTTGTGGTTTATCTTCATTGGGGTCTTTTACTTTACATGATAATAAAGTTGCGCAAAGAATTAACACCAAAGAATTAATAACTATTCTCAATTAACACCTCAAGCTGACACCTAGTTTAGTTTAAATAGGTCAAAATTATTACGGTCATTTTATAATTGCGTAGGGGTGGGAACAACACGTCTAGGGCTCTGAAAATTCAGATATTGCAGTCAAAAATGGTGAAAATGAGAAG
>NZ_JAKEVN010000088.1:0-18426 GCF_022398505.1 Pseudoalteromonas sp. Isolate3
TTATTAATTAAATAAGGAATTTCTACCTTAAATATAATAACTTACTTACGAAGTACTTTAACTTTTTCAACGCTCGTGATTTGAGCTTCTACGCGACGATTCTCTGCATGTGCCTCAAGTGTATACGCTTTATTTTTCAAACGCTCTTCACCATAGCCAACCGTAGAGATTCTATCTGAAGAAATGCCGTCTTTAACTAGCTCTTCAGCAACATCTTTAGCACGCTTTTCAGAAAGCATCATGTTGTAATCAGCGTCACCAACTGCTGATGCATGCCCTTCAAGTACTACTGAAGTACCTTCATTTTCTTTCATAAAGGCTGCAACATCTGCAATGTCGCTAAAGTATTGATTAGGTACTTCTGCAACGTCATGCGGGAACGTAACTAGTAAAGTTATAGTTGCCTCTTTTTCTTCATATAGAGTACAACCAGTGCTGTCGACAGCATCAGTCATCGGTGTGTTTGCACACTGATCATCTGCATCCATTACACCGTCATTATCACTGTCAGTTGGTGCAGCGACTACAGGTGCAGGCTCTACCGGAGCAGGCGCACTTTGATCGCCAAAGATATAGCTAATACCTAGTTTAGCACCAACATCTGTATAACCACGATCAAGACCTTGGTATAAAGATGTTTCAGCATTAAAAGCAAAGTTATCTGTGAAGTAGTGCTGGTAACCAGCACCTACGTTTGCGAACATTAGATCTTCGTCAACTGCATCCAGATTTTTAAGACCGAAAATACCGTAGAAAGGGCCGCCACCTAAATGGTATAGCGCATCGATACCGTAGCGCTTGCCGCTTTCTGAACCACTTACAGATGTGCCATCATTAAGCTCTGCATTCCAATCGAAGTCCATATCAGCGTACTCTAAACGAGCGCTCCAATAATCGCTAAAACGATAACCTAATTCCAGACCCCATCCAGTTGAATCATCTACATTTAATCCACCTGGCGGATAATCGCGAACATTTTCCCAAGAGTTATCATAGTAATCGCCGAATGCGCCAATATAAAAACCTTCTTTTTCGGCAGCGAAGCCTGTTGTACTAGTTGCAGCAAGTGCTAACGCAATAGTAAGTGATTTTAGTTTCATTATTTCCTTCCCATTTTCACAATAAAGCTATTGAAGCTAATGTATTTCGAGTACTTAAAACTATATAGCAGCTTAAAAACTAATTTAATGAAATTTTATAAACAGCTATATTTTATATTTACTAATACTTTACTATTAATAAAAGTAATCTATTCAGTGGCAATTTATACTAATTAAAACTTTCAAACTACCAGCATAGTAGTGTAACACCACTTAAAGCAATAATTTACTTTAAATCAATGATATCACCAGTCAATGTCCTGCTCAATCTACGAACATTTTAAAGCGATAAATAACTTTTTTCTTTCAGAGGTGTAACTATCATTTATGTGCCACAGAAAGTTTGATAGTTTTTGTCACCATCACTTGGCAACTCGTACCAACTTTGATGTTCTTTAAAGTATGTGTATGGCTCTGAAATCACTTCAAGAAAATCATTTAATAATAAGCTACTACCTGCTTTTTCAAATTCAGCTATTATGCTTTCTATATTATGATTACGCGGGATGACTGCAGGATTAACGGCTCTCATGACGCTGTAACTTTCAGCAGTTGTTCTTAGCTTCCACTTTAAAACCCACCCTTTCAACCTACAATCCACAGTAAAATCACTTACTAAAGATTCAGTGAGTGCATTAAATGTATTGGTATAATCAAGTTGATGCTGCTTCATTAAAGCAAGTAATTCTGAAACCAAAACATGATCACCTTCTTGCTGACCTGCTAACCCTAATTTCTGCTGCCACATAGCATTAAATGCATCATTAAATTTATCAGCAAAACCATTCACAACCGACGAAAGTTTTTCTACGGCACCATCTTGCTCATCAAATAAAGGAATCAAGCTTTCAGCTAAACGCGCAACATTCCAATTGGCAATATTGGGCTGATTACCAAATGAATAGCGCCCTTGGTGATCAATCGAACTGAACACCGTGTCTAGGTCAAACTGGTTCATCATCGCACATGGGCCATAATCGATAGTTTCACCACTAATCAAAGTGTTGTCGGTATTCATTACACCATGTATAAAGCCAACTCGCATCCAACTTACGACCAGCTCAACTTGTTTATCTAATACAGCAGTTAAAAACTCAATGTAGCGTTGCTCACCAGCACTGCTAATTTCAGAGAAATGACAATTAATTGCGTAATCGACCAGCTTTTCTAGCCCTTCAATATCCCCTTGCGTTGCTAAGTATTGAAATGAGCCGACACGAATATGACTTTTAGCTAAACGAGTAACTACGGCGCCTGGACGAGGCGGTTGGCGATATACCATTTCGCCAGTTGTAACCACAGCTAAACAGCGTGTAGTTGCGATGCCAAGCGCATAAAGTGCCTCACTCATGATGTACTCTCGTACAGCTGGACCAATTGCACAGCGACCATCACCACCACGAGAAAATACAGTTGCGCCAGCGCCTTTTAGCTGTAAGTCCCACAATGTGCCATCTTGATCTGCAATAGCACCAAGTAAATGTGCTCTGCCATCACCCAGACGCGGTGAAAAATGACCAAATTGATGACCTGAGTAACCAAGTGCAACTGGTGCAACGTCGTTACTTATTGTTGAACCAGTTAAGAATTTAGCTAAAAACTCGCTGTCATGATTAATCGAAAAATGATCAGCTAACTGATCATTAAACAGTAGCAATTTAGGCTCAGCTACAGCACTAGGCATATCTTCAATCGTGAGCAGTTCACTAATGTCTGTGTATCGAGGTTGCAGTTTCATAATTTTCCTTAACGCGTCGCTACACCTACGCGGTTATCACCTACACCATAGGCAACAAGCTGACTAAGTGCCTGCAGACTATAGCCACTTTGCTGTTGTAATTCATTGAAGAAGTTTTGCGCTGACTGTAGTGACTTTTTAGTTTGTAAGCCACCGTCTATCAACTCGTGGGCACGCAAGTAGGCTTCTACATCACGAGAAAGCAAGAAGGTATCTTTACCTAGCGCCCGTAAAGCGTATGGGCCAGTATTCCCGCCTAAACGTGCACCATGCTTTTTGAGATAAGCCCATAACCCAATAATATTATCACTTGGCCAGTCAGCAATAAACTGACTAAAGCTGCCATGTTTCTCCGCGACTTCATGGATCATATACGCATTTTCAGGGATTGTTTGTACTTTTTTAAAATTACGAACAATTCGTTCATCACTGGCTTTTTGCTCGAGCATATCCGGCGGCATCATTAACAATTTTTCAATGCTAAAATCCCAAAACACTTCGCAAAAACCAGCCCATTTATTGTTAATAACTGACCAATAAAAACCACTTTGAAAGATTTTACGAGTAAACTCTTCTAACCATAAATCATCATGCATTTTGGCAATATCAGTATCATCGAGCGGGTTTGATAGCAGTGCACGCAGCATGTCTTCGCTACCCTTTCGAGATACGGCTCGCTGATAAATATCGTTAAATTTTTCCATCATTTTTCCAATTTATTTGGTTAACGCTAAGTGTACGTAAAAACACGGTTATACGTAACCATGTTGCAAAATTGGTCACTAAAAAACAAACTCATCAGCTTGACACCTAGATGGCTAAAATGCTTTAATCGCCGCCAATACCCTATTTAACTATGTTGGCTTTTACCTTAAAAGCGAGCATAAAGGGCTGGAAGAGGTGCGTTATTCAGGTAACGTATGGGAAGAGCACAGACTCTGTTGATCATACGTGAGGGGAATTAACGCCGAGAAGTAACACCGTTTGTGAGGTGCTTATTTCGGGCGACTGGGCTGAATCCCAGCGACTGTCACCAACAATAGCAAAGCGCTATTGATTAGTTTGGTGGAGAGCTTCTGGTCTTAGTATAATAAGGCCGTCGCGTCTTTATTATTTTAAGCCCATTCGCTCTTCGAATTATACCTTGTTCGAATGACGACATGCGGCCCCATTCAAATGTTCCCGCATATACTCTTCGAATACCTTATAAGTTCGTGAGAGATGATCAACAATTTTGATTTAAATGACTATCCATTATGGACAGCGCTTGTCACGCCATTTTCTGAATCTGGCGAGGTCGATTACACGGCCCTAGAGCAACTGGTCACTGAACAGCAAGCCGCAAATAACGGCATTTTATTGCTTGGCAGTACCGGTGAAGGACTAGCGCTTTCACTTAAAGAACAACAAGCCATTGTCGAGCATGTTTGCCAATTGGCACCGAGTGTGCCACTGATGATCGCTGTGGGTGGCATGAACCTAAAGCAGCAAATTGCATGGGTTGAATACTGCAATCAGCTGCCAATTCATGGCTACCTGTTAGGCTCACCTCTGTATGCAAAACCTGGTGTTGTGGGTCAAACACATTGGTTTGAAAGCCTACTTAACGCAAGTCATCACCCTTGTATGTTGTATAACGTACCAGGGCGCAGCGCAGTTGAAATTTCACCACAGGTAATTAAAAACCTTGCCGACCACAAAAACCTTTGGGCTTTAAAAGAAGCCAGCGGCGATATTAGCAAGTTTGAAGGCTTTAGAACGGCATCGCCAAAACTTGCCATTTTCAGTGGCGATGATGCACTTATGCCGTATTTTGCTCAAGCCGGTGCAAAAGGTTTAGTTTCGGTTGCCGCTAATGCTTGGCCAAGCCAAACCCATGAGTTTGTTAAACGCTGTTTAAGTGGTCAATACCCAAATCTATTCACTGATTGGTCGCAAGCAATTCAAAGTCTATTTGCTGTAGCAAACCCAATCCCCGTAAAAGTACTGATGCACCTGCAAGGTAAAATAAATACCCCGCATTTACGTCCGCCACTTACGCATTTAGAGCTTGAGCAAACAGACGGCATCACCCACGCAAATAACACTATTTTATCTTGGAACTAAAAACAGGTTTTATCATGAGCTGGTTAGAATTATTAAACAACTTAGAATCAGGCGCAGTTCGCGCAGCAACACAAGACGAGAACGGCAACTGGCATGCTAATATTGAAGTTAAACAAGGCATTTTAGAAGCATTTAAAAATGGCACTAACACCGAGTTCCCAGGTGGTTTTGTTGATAAGCACAACTTAGCACCACAAGGCTTTGCAGCAGATGCAGGCGTACGTATGGTACCAGGTGGTAGCAGTGTTCGTCGTGGTGCACACGTTGCTAAAGGCACTATTATTATGCCACCAGCGTATGTGAATATTGGCGCGTTCATCGACGAAGGTACTATGGTCGACAGCCACGCATTAGTGGGTTCATGTGCACAAGTGGGTAAAAATGTTCACCTAAGTGCAGCAGTACAATTAGGTGGCGTGCTTGAGCCTATTGGTGCAAGCCCAGTGGTTATTGAGGATGATGCATTCATCGGCGCAGGCTGCGTAATTGTTGAAGGTGTAGTTGTGAAAAGAGGCGCGGTACTTGCGCCGGGTGTGCGTTTATCTGCAACCATTCCAGTCTACGACTGTATTAATGAGCGCCAGTTAAACAAAGGTGAAGCAATCCCAGAAAACGCGATTGTGATCCCAGGTTCTCGTCCTGCTTCAAACGCATGGGCTCGTGAGCAAGGCCTAAGCATGTCTTGTGCATTGATCGTGAAATACCGAGATGAACAAAGCGATGCATCATTACTGTTAGAAGAGGTTTTACGTTAATGAGCTTTATGAGCACGCCCATCAAGCAAGCAGTTGAACAAGTAGCAACGCACCTTGATACGCCATTTTTTATCTATGATTTAGATAAATTAACTGCACATTTAAATCAACTGACGGCGCAAACCGATGTGAAACTTTGGTACGCAGTCAAGGCCAACCCGCTGTCTCGCATTATTCAATGTTTAGACAGCGCAGGGTTTAATTTTGATGTTGCAAGTAAAGGTGAACTTGAGCAAGTACTTGCTCAAGGCATCGATAGCGAGCGCGTACTCAATACTGGGCCTGCAAAGAGCCCTAAACAAATTTCACATTTTATTGCTCGCGGTGTACGTACTTTTGTGGCCGAGAGCATTAACCAAGTTCGCTGGTTAAACGAACAAGCAACAAAAGCAAATTGCCAGCTGCAAGTATTATTGCGTGTACAACTACGTTGGCCAGACAGTGAAAAGAACCCACTTGGCGGCGATAGTCTCACCCCCTTTGGTTTGGGCTGTGATGAATGGCAAGCACTAACAGTAAGTAATTACCCAGCACTTAACTTTGATGGTCTGCATATTTTCCAATGGGGCAACATGCTCAGCACCGATAAACTCGCTGAGCTATGGCGTGCCATGATTGAGCCATTACAACGACTCGCTAACTCATTAAATATTAACCTTAATGTTCTCGATTTGGGTGGTGGCCTAGGCATTCCTTATACTCAAGATGCTAACCGACTTGATTGGTCTGCACTTATCGAGACTCTGGCGAGCATTAAAGCGGATGCCGGTGTCAATGAGCTTTGGATGGAACTTGGTCGCTATGCAGTGGGCGAATGTGGTCATTACGTAACGCCGATTGTTGAGCGTAAAGAAAATTACAATCAACAGCAGGTGATTTTATCAGGCGGTATTAACCATTTACTTCGCCCAGCTGTGACAAGCCAAGATTTTCCTGCGGCGTTACTACGCGAATCGACGGCTGAGCCTGCAGCAATGACGTTATACGGCCCACTTTGCACCGCGCTTGATTGCTTAGGTGAGCACCTCTTAGCTAGCGATTTAAATGAGCAAGACTGGTTGGTATTCAGCCAGTGTGGCGCATACGGCTTTACCGAAAGTATGCCGTACTTTTTATGCCACGAATTAGCGGCTGAATACATCCTTGAACAAGGCAGTATTGAGTGCATCCGTAGCGTTGAAGATGCTAGCTATTATTTAAGGTAATCGCCATGAGTAAAGAACTAATCAGCCAAGAGAATATTGTGGTTGGCGAGATTGCCAACGGCCTTCCACTGACAATCCCTGTGTATCGCTTAAAAGGCGATGGCACAGGACCAAGCGTGTATATACAAGCTAATATGCATGGCGCAGAAGTACAAGGTAATGCAGTAATTTATCAGTTACTTGAACAGCTAAAATCTCTAAAGCTACGTGGCGACATTACTCTTGTGCCTTATGCCAACCCAATTGGTTGTAACCAAAAATCAGGTGAGTTTACTCTAGGTCGCTTCGATCCAATTACTGGTACCAACTGGAACCGCATGTACCGCTTTAACAAAGCATTACCCTCACAGATTGCTGAACTGCACAAAGGCAGTGATGATGCGACTCTTAAAGCTGCATTCAAAGAGGCACTCGTTACTGACATCGACAGCCAACTAACCGGTCCTGACTACAGCTTAACAACAGGTAAGCGCATTGCTCTGAACCTGCAAAAGCTTGCGCATCAGGCGGATATTGTTTTAGACCTACACACAGGACCTATCTCAAGTCAGCACCTCTATTGCCCAGAATATGCCAAAGACAGCGCAAGCTATTTCAACATTGAACATATCTTATTGATCCCAAGTGACTTTGATGGAGCGATGGATGAAGCGAGCTTCTGTCCTTGGTGGTCGCTTTCTGAAGAACTTGCCAAACAAGGCCGTGAATTTGCAGTTCAAGTTGAAGCATTTACCGTTGAATTAGGTAGCCAAGAAAAAATCGATTTAAGTGCAGCCCTTGAAGATGCAAATAGTATTTTAAGTTACCTCACTCACAAAGAGGTATTTGTGGATGCTGCTTATAAACCAAAAGCGATAACACGCTATGCCTGTATGCTTGAAGATTATGTTGCTTACTATGCGCCTATGGGTGGCATGGTGGAATATCTTGCCCCGCTTGGAGGCCATGTAAAAGCAGGCGAGCCTATAGCCCACATTTTAAGAATGGAGCGCTACCTTTCTGAGCAACCTCTTCAAACATTAAGTTTTGATAAAGACGCCATCGCTATTTTGCATTTTGCTTCAGCAAGCGTGAATCAAGGTACTGAACTTTATAAGTTTTTTACAAACATATTTGAGCTATAAGCTCACACCTTCTCATTGCGTGAGAGTCGACGGCTTATGCCCTTAGGCCGTTACAGTAGAGCTCCAAGCTTAGCTTGGGGCTCTCTATTTACCCAAAATTTCAACAATTCAGTACAAGTTCACGGTTACTTATGTAAAAATCGTTATAATTATACCTACTTACAAGTCTACTGAAAGGGAACTGCAATGGGATGGCGCATTTGGCTGGCAGCCGCTGGCTTATTTTCTGTACCTGTATTCGCTCAAACTGAACAACCACAAACTAACGAACAAGATGACGCGCTAGAACTCGTAAAGCAGTGTATTTTGAACGAAGCTATTGGCGGTGACGGTAAACAAACACTCGAAGAACTTCGTAAAAAGTGCTCTGACTTAGACGAGAGCAAAAAGCTCACGGCTTTAGACAAACGCAAAGCTCGTGAAGAAGTGAGCAAGAAAAACCGTAATGTAATCACTCCACATAAGCGTAACTACATTTTACCGCTCTCTTACGTGTCTAACCCTAATGAGCGCCCTTTTGATGGTTTAAAAGACCTTGCTGAAGAGGTCGATGGCGAACCACTCGATAACCTTGAAGTGAAATACCAACTATCAATTAAAGTACCTATCTTCGAAGGCTTCTCAGATAAAGACCAAGGTATCTTTTTTGCTTTTACATTGCAGTCGTTTTGGCAGTTTTATAACAAAGATATTTCATCACCATTTCGTGAAACCAATTACGAACCGGAGATATTCTGGATGAACTATCTTGATCCTGAGCATGTACTGTGGGGTGATGAAATGGCAATCGCAATTGGTGCCTCGCATCAATCTAATGGTCGAAGCCAACCTAATTCACGCTCGTGGAACCGTATCTATGCTGATTTCTTATGGGAAAAAGATGGCTTTGTATTTAGCTTTAAGCCGTGGTATCGCATTCCTGAAGATAAAAAAGATGATGAGCTAAAAGCACGTGGCGATGATAATCCAGATATCTACAAATACATGGGTTATTTTGAATTCTCAGGTGCATACCGTTACAACGAGCATGAATTCAGCTTTATGACGCGTAATAACTTAAACTCAGATAACCGTGGTGCAATCCAGTTAGATTGGTCTTTTCCTCTTTGGGGCAGGTTACGTGGTTACGCACAATACTTTAATGGCTATGGCGAGAGCTTGATTGACTACAATGCTGATATTGAACGCTTTGGTGTCGGTATTCTGTTAACTGACTTGCTTTAACTGTAATAAAGAGCGAGCTTTAGTTAGCTCGCTCTAAATAGTCGTTATTTTTTAACGATGAAGTGACCTTCAAATTCTGCTACTAACACATCACCATCGTATACATTTACTGGCACATGGTAGCTTGCTTTACCATTAGACTCTAAATCCGCTAACTTACCTTTACAACCAGCCAATTCAACGCTCCCGCGAGGGTCGTTATTCAGTGGCTTGAGGTATTTAATATTAGCATCAGCTAACACGATATTTCCTTCAAGGCCTGCTTCTTTCAGCGCAAGGTAAGTTGTTCCCCACCCTGTTAGCGTTGCTAAACTATAAATAGAACCAGCAAACATTGTATTATGAAGGTTTAAGTTCGCATCTAAATCAGCACGAGTAGTAAACTGCCAATCAGTATAGCTTTCAACTTTAATCCCCATCGCATCACTGATTGGAATCGACTCACGCCAAGTATTTTGTAGTACTTGTGTCCAGTTTGGATGACGAAACCAACCCGGTTCAGACGGTTTTTGTTTTACCATTTTCCAGTGCTGCACATCGTCATACGCGAGATGCGCTTTTTCTTTTACTTCGTAGCCATGACGCTTGTAGAAATCAAGCGCGCGTTCACGAGCAAACAATACCAATTCATCGGCATCTTGAGTCCATGCTATTTTTTCTAATTCATGTAATAAACGACTACCGATATGCTGGTTACGGTTACCTTCAGCCACCGCCATATAGCGAACTTGCGCTTGCTGATGATTATTAAAATGTAGGCGAGCTACACCTAAAACTTCGCCGTCATTATTTTTGATAAAGCGGTGCTCTGCGTCTTGCTCCAAGTCATCTTGCTCAGAACCACGCGGCTCGCCCCAAGGCGCTCTTAAAACCTGCCAACGTAGTGAATAATACGCTTGCCAATCTTCGCTGCTTTGTGGGGTGGTCACTTTAAACATAAAAACTCCTGTGATAATTCAGCCACTGTCTGTTGTTTTTCTCACGTGGCCTTTGGAATGCGAATTACGATACGCGATCTTCTAACAAGTTGGAATAATACTTTGGTGACCCAGTCTAAATTATTATTCCAAGCTGTAAAAACTAATGCACAATTGCACTTTATGCCTACTGGTCTATGCTGAAATAATTGTCTTATTTTTATAAATAAATAGCTAAAGGCCCGAAATATGGAACATTTTATTGAACCCAGTGGCGCAGTAAAACATAGTTTTATTGAGGACTGCCACCGATTAGGGCAACTCATCTATTGGCATAAGCAAGGCAATTACAGTATTCAAGTTAGACAACTTAACCAATTACGCTGGTTACTGATCAACGAAACTCTACAATCCGTCATTGAGAAACGTCGCCCTGCGAGGTTGCTTTTTCCTCATTTACAATACCTTGCAAAGCTTTGGCAAGACTTAGAAGAGCCTAAAAAAATTTTAGAATTAGGGTTAGGTGGCGGTGCTATTCGTAACTACTTACAGCACACCTACCCCGACAGCCAGCTGACATCAGTTGATAAAAATCCCGACATAATCCACTGCTATAAACGCTACTTTGGTGGCGATCATGCCAATAATCTACACTGTTTTGATGCGCAACAAGTTTTAGAGCAAAATAACAAATACAATTGGATTATCTTAGATTTATTCAGTGAAGTAGACGCACCGCTATTTTTATATAAGCACCAGTTTTACACTAAATTAAGAGCTGCAATGGCAAAAGGTGGTTTATTGTTTATTAATTTTTTATCTAATCACCCATCGCAACTAAAGCAACTTGAGCACCTACTGATCACCGAGTTTGGTAAGCGCCCAAGTATTGTGAAAATCCCAGACTATGTGAACCACATAGTGATGATCAAAAAGTAAAAATACTTATACCAACCCGCTTAATTAAGTAGTCTATTTTGAGTCAATAAAACCTCGTTGATAACAAGGCAAAAATTTCGTTATTTAGTTGTTCTAAATGAGAAATTTTTAACGCAGTTAGCGACAGGTTTAATCCCTCAAAATGATTAAGTATTATTGCGAGTTGGTATTACACAGCTAAATTAAAAGTAACTGGACCATCGTTGCATAAGCTTACTTGCATATCAGCACCAAAACGCCCAGCAGCGACTGTTAGGCCCGATTTTTTAGCTTCAGCGATAAAATACTCATAGAGCGTATTTGCTTGTTCAGGTGTGCCAGCACTTGAGAAGCTCGGACGCATGCCCTTTTTAGTGTCAGCTGCTAACGTAAACTGCGAAACCACTAATAGCTCACCCTTAATATCCTTCAAACTTAAATTCATCTTTCCTTGTTCGTCGGTAAAAATGCGGTAATTACTGACTTTATGTAAAAGCTTCTGAGCGCTTTGCTCGGTGTCTTGTTTTTCAACACCTAATAACAACAAAATACCTTGTGAAATTTCACCCACTACCTCGCCTGCCACTTCTACTTTTGCCTGTTTTACTCTTTGAATTAAGCCTTGCATTGATCCCTCGATAACTTGATATACATTAAATCTGCGGCACGTCGCATTGCCGCCAAATATACCTGATTATCGCTGCTGTGCCCAATGCCATCTAAAATCAATAATTGTGCATTTAACTGTTCAGCAAGCTGCTGTACCGCACTATATCGACAGATCAAATCGGCGCGGCCATGAATAAACCAAATAGGTAAATGAGTAAGTAAATGTGCATTTTCTGCGATAAAGGCCTCTTCGATAAAGCAGTGATTACGAAAATAATGCACCATTAACCTTGCTTGATTTAACCCTACATGGGGCTCTTGTAAACCCCAGTTTGTTAATGGCTCACCATGGCACAGCACCTGTTCCCAATGACACCATAGTTTGGCAAATTTACTTGCTTTTATTTGATCGTCACTGTTTAACTGTTGCTGATAAAAATCGAGTAAGGCATGCCAATCGGAGTAATTGTGCGCAAACTCATTGAAGCACTCTGGATAAAAATGCGCGCCGGCTCCATTTTTTGTATAGAGCCATTCAAAGTCGCTATTACAAGCTAGAAAGCTGGCCCGTAAAATAAGTCCTGCAATATGTTCCCGATGATTTATTGCGTATACAAGTGCCAACGTGGCGCCCCAAGATTCGCCACAAACAAGCCACTTATCAATACCTAACTGGTTGCGTAACAACTCAAGGTCTGCGACTAATTCGGAAGTGGTATTTTTAGATATATCATGAGGTGAAGAATGACCACAGCCACGCTGGCTGAACATGATCACCCGAAAACGTTCTAAGTCGAAAAAGCGGCAATTTTCTGGGCACAGCCCCGCGCCAGGACCGCCATGACATAACACCACTGCAATTCCCGTAGACGCACCATATTCTTGAACATGGATTTGATGACCATCACCAACACTCAAATGATAGTCACGGTTAGCAACATAATGTGGATGTAACTGCACCTCGCTCTCCTTAGGTGCAGTATATTTAAACCTCTATATCAGGCGTGTCCTCAATATTCTCAGGGCTGATACATACAGTAAATTCTGCACCGAGTAATACGACAATCCACGACAAATACACCCATACAAACAGAATAGGTATTGTTGCCAACGCCCCATAAATAACCTCGTACGATGGGAAGTGACTGATGTACAAAGCAAAGCCTTTTTTTGTCAGCTCAAACAACATAGCTGCAAACAAAGCGCCTGGAATTGCCGCTCTAAATGGAACTCGTGTGTTAGGAACTAAAGTATAGAGCATAATGAAGCCAATCATTGAAATTATGTAAGGTAATAATTTCAATAAAAAGCCGCTAAATCCGGGAATCCCCTGATCAGCAAATGACACTAAAGAGACAATGTATGAGGTCACACCAATACTTGCACCTAGTAGTACAGGGCCTAAACTGAGCACCATCCAGTATACGGCAAACGAAATCATCATTGGGCGTTTTTTCTTAATACGCCAAATTCGGTTTAATGTAGCATCAACATTCCGGATAAGTAGTAAGGAAACCGCTGCTAAAAAGCCCACACCGACAGCAGTCATTTTATTAGCATTACCTGCAAAAGCACTGATATGCTCTTTAATTACATCTGTAGAGGTCGGCACAAGATTAGTAAACAAAAAGTTTTCTATGGTCACCAATGTGCTTTCGAACCCAGGAAAAGCAGAAAAGATTGCCACACCGACAGCGACTAAAGGTACGATTGATAACAGGGTTACATAAGCCAAATAACCAGCATTTACAGTGATTTGATCGTCAATACAACGATTAAGATACTGCATCCACCAAGTAGGTTGTTGCTTCAAGAAAATGCTTATTTGCAGCTTATAACGACTGAGCTTCTCATCCATAGAATCTAATTTCTGCTAAAATGTTTTGATAATCATAGCAATCCACCACATAATTTGAAATGACAGGTACCTAAAAAGGATTCTCAATGAAAAAACTGACACTTTTAAGTGCACCACTATTTGCAGTAACAATGGCATTAACAGGCTGTCAGTCAGCTTATTACTCAGCCATGGAGTCTGTCGGTGTGCATAAGCGCGACATATTAGTTGATCGCGTAGAAGAAACAAAAGAGGCGCAGCAAGAATCGCAAGAAGAGTTTCAATCAGCATTAGATAGATTAACCACACTAATCAACTTTGAAGGTGGTGAACTACAAGATGCCTACAATCAACTTAATGATGACTACGAGTCGAGCTTAGCGGCAGCGAATGATGTAACAAGTAACATCAATAAAGTAGAAGATGTAGCTGAAGCCCTATTTGATGAATGGGCCGATGAGCTAGAGCAATACAAAAGCGCCTCACTAAAACGTGAAAGCAGCAAAAAGCTCAATGCAACTAAGCGCCAATTTGATCAACTACTTCGCTCAATGCGCAGTGCAGAAAGCAAAATGGAGCCGGTATTATCATCACTACATGATAATGTTCTGTATTTAAAACATAACCTCAATGCGCAGGCTGTTACTGCAATCAAAGGTGAGTTCACAAGCCTAAAACGCGATATAAAAGTGTTAATGGACGACATGAACAAATCAATTGAAGACTCTAATAAGTTCATTGAGCAAATGAATAAAGCGGGCTAACCAACTCAAGCTATTAGTAACAAAAGCCTACTTAAACGTAGGCTTTTTTGTGTAACCTCTTGTTACTTTTTAATGATTTATCTTAAATTTTATTTTGCTAAACTCACGGCAAAGAATAAAAAGTAAACATGGTATGCATTTAAAAACTCTCTCAACACTTATTGCAGCAGCACTCTTGAGTGCATGCAGTAATTCAAACACTGTTAATGTTATTGCCGGTGAAGGCACCATCACTCCATTAAAAACCGAGGGTGAGTACGAAGGTCGCTACCACAACCTTTATCCTGGTGATAAAGAATACCCAACAACCTGCACTGACAATTGCTATGAAGCGTCAGAACTACTCGTGTGCGACGACAGCAACTCACAATGCCAATATCAAGCACAGCAAAATGTACCTGCAATCAACTCAGGCTTTAAGGTTCGTTGGTTAGGCCATGCTAGCTTTTATATTCAGTCACCCAATGGTGAACAGCTGTTGTTTGACCCTGTTAAGGATCAGTTTGATTCACCCGTAGACTTAGCCTTTAAGCTAGCAGG
The DNA here is from genome assembly GCF_022398505.1 of Pseudoalteromonas sp. Isolate3. NCBI lineage: Bacteria > Pseudomonadati > Pseudomonadota > Gammaproteobacteria > Alteromonadales > Pseudoalteromonadaceae > Pseudoalteromonas > Pseudoalteromonas sp. Isolate3. The sequence continues at coordinate 14,838 of NZ_JAKEVN010000088.1, forward strand.
GGGCATCTATCGCAAACCCGGTTTTTGGCCATCAAAAGTACAACTTAATGGCTTAGATGCGGTAATGTACTCACATATTCACTATGACCATTTTAACAAAGCGGATATAGAAGAAATTGGCAATGCTCCGCGCTATTTAGTGCCATTAGGGTTTGCAGATAACTTCCCGACGGGTGGCTTTAATATTTCAGAAATGGCATGGTACGCAAGTACACAAATTAATGACTTAACTGTTAATGCGGTGCCAGCGCACCATTTTAGTAGCCGTATTATGGTGCCTTTCATTTACGACGACCACAACAAAGATCTCTGGAATGGCTGGTTACTAGAACAAAATGGTAAAACCTTATTTTTTGCTGGCGATACCGGTTACTCAAAACATTTTCAAGATATTAACCAAAAATATGGCGAGATTGATGTGTGTTTGCTGCCGATAGCTTCCTATTACCATGAAGAAAATGGCAAATGGTATCGTTATGTTCACACAACGCCAGAAGATGCATTAAACGCGGCAGAGGAACTAAGCTGTAAAGTGATGATCCCATGGGGTTATGGCAACTCAAGCTGGCAAATGGGTGATCACTCGAGTCACTCTGCGTTATTGAGATTACTACATATGCAAAAGCAGATGAACAGCCAAGTTCCTCTTTACATATTAAATGAAGGCGAGCAAGTGTCACTGTAGTGACACCTGCAAGCATTACATCGTATGTTTGAGCAATGAGTCACGTAAAGCTAGCATAAGTTTATGCGCGCTTCCTGCAGACATGGCTAATGGGTTAAATTCGCTGGTCCCTGAATATTTAAGATTAATAGGGCTTACTTGTTTAGTGTAAGGAATATAACCCATAGACCAATTTTCAAATTCCCTTTCATAAATTTCACAATAATTCAGCATGATAATATTACGATGACGCTTGTCATTAAGAATACGATGATAAGTCTCATTCACTGCTTTTCGTGACCCTTCGAGGCATTGCATAAAATGAGAACTATTAAAACAAAGTAGCCCTGTTACATTACATTTAGCATTATTCTGTTTAGCTTTCTCTAGAATATTTTCGATGTCATTAGGTCCAAATCCATCGCTAATTTCACTTGTGTAAATCAGTCTAACTAAATACATCTTACTCTCCTGCAAGGTAGATTTAGAAAAGATAGTACAAGTGGGGGGGTTAGTAAAAAGTTGCGAGTTGCTCATTAAACTAAATAGTTAGGTTAGAAATACAAAAAATAAGCAAAGCTATAGCTCTAATAGCAATGTTGGAACAATTCACTCCTAGTGAATGAGCTTAGGCTAAATTCCAGTGGCATTAACTTTGTTATGGAAATATTTTCCTAAAATTCCTGTAGGTAGCGATAAAACATTAATCACTGTGGTACGAAATATTACGCCAACAAGAAAAGTAATATCAAGGTCAGGATTACCATCCCACTCAGGTTGGGACATTAGTTGCGACACATAGTGTAAGTCACTTGCGATCTGACGGCTGACGGCTGACGGCTGACGGCTGACGGCTGACGGCTGACGGCTGACGGCTGACGGCTAATCATACAACAAAAAACCGCCGTATTTTTCAATACGGCGGTTTTAATTTTGAAAAACTAAAAGACCTTATTAGTCTTTAGCTGCACGACTCGCACGTTTACGCTCACTTTCAGTTAAGTGACGTTTACGAATACGGATGCTCTGAGGTGTAACTTCCACTAACTCATCATCATCGATGAATTCAATCGCTTGTTCAAGCGTATAGTTAAGTGGTGGTGTTAACGTTTGTGCTTCATCTGTACCAGATGCACGAACGTTAGTAAGTTGCTTACCTTTAAGTGCGTTTACTGTTAGGTCGTTATCACGGCTGTGGATACCGATAACCATACCTTCGTAAACTTCAACACCGTGACCGATGAATAACTTACCGCGGTCTTGTAAGTTGAATAATGCGTTAGTAAGTGCTTTACCTGTTGCGTTTGCAATCATTACACCATTCTTACGCGCACCGATAGTACCGCCTTTATGTGGACCGTAGTGATCGAATGTGTGGTAAAGAAGACCAGAACCAGACGTTAATGTCATGAATTCAGTTTGGAAACCAATTAAGCCACGGCTTGGGATCATAAAGTCCATACGTACACGGCCTTTACCATCTGGAGACATGTCTGTTAGTTCACCCTTACGAAGACCAATTTGTTCCATGATAGAACCTTGGTGCTCTTCTTGACAGTCGATTGTAAGTGTTTCGTATGGCTCTTCTTTTTGACCATCAACTTCACGAAGGATTACTTGTGGACGAGAAACCGCAAGCTCGTAACCTTCACGACGCATGTTCTCGATTAAGATACCTAAGTGTAACTCACCACGACCAGAAACACGGAAGCTATCTGGATTGTCAGTTTCTTCAACACGTAGTGCTACGTTGTGTACAAGCTCAGCTTGTAAACGCTCAAGGATGTTACGTGAAGTTACGAATTTACCTTCTTTACCAGCAAATGGTGATGTGTTTACAGAGAACGTCATTGTTACTGTAGGCTCATCAACGCTTAGCGGTGGTAATGCTTCAACGGTATTTACATCACAGATAGTGTCTGAGATTTTCAGCTCACCAAGACCTGTGATAGCAATGATGTCACCCGCGCCTGCAGATTCTGCTTCATGACGCTCAAGGCCTAAGTAGCTCATTACTTGGCCAACTTTACCGTTACGCTTAGTACCGTCTGCACTAACAATTGTTACTTGTTGGTTAGGACGAACAGTACCACGCTTGATACGACCTACACCGATAACACCGATGTATGAGTTGTAGTCAAGCTGAGAAATTTGCATTTGGAAAGCACCTTCAGGATCTGCATCCGGTGGAGATACTTCGTCAACGATCATCTTGAACATTGGTTCCATGTTATCTGATGGCTCGTCTAAATCCATTGTTGCCCAGCCGTTGATCGCTGATGCATAGATTACTTTAAAGTCTAACTGTTCGTCAGTTGCACCTAGGTTATCGAATAAATCGAAAACTTGGTCCATAACCCAGTCAGGACGTGCACCTGGTTTGTCGATTTTGTTGATAACAACAATCGGCGTTAAACCTTGTGCGAATGCTTTTTGCGTTACGAAACGCGTTTGCGGCATTGGACCTTCTTGAGCATCAACAAGTAGTAATACTGAGTCAGCCATCGAAAGTACGCGCTCTACTTCACCACCGAAGTCGGCGTGTCCTGGGGTGTCTACGATATTGATATGGTAGTCGTTCCAAGAAATAGCTGTGTTCTTAGCTAAAATGGTAATACCACGCTCTTTCTCAATGTCGTTTGAGTCCATTACGCGCTCTTCGTTACCGCCGCGCGTTTCTAATGTGCCTGATTGCTCAAGCAGTTTATCAACCAAAGTTGTTTTACCGTGGTCAACGTGGGCGATAATCGCTATATTTCTTAACTTTTCGATGCTCATATTTTTTCTCAGAGAAATTGAATCTCATTGATCCTGCAAGATCTACGCAGTCACCTGCGTTTTCACCAGATGTCCCAGCATAGGATTTAAAAGGGCGCATATTATCCCTTAATAATGGCATGGATGAAAGTTTATCCAATATAAATT
>NZ_JAKEVN010000089.1:0-18251 GCF_022398505.1 Pseudoalteromonas sp. Isolate3
ATTCTATTTTTCTAGTTCTAAAAGGACAACTTGATAGCTCACTCTAGCATGCCCATCAACCAGAGGGTATGCCTTACAAACACTATTGAGGGCATGCCTCGTTAATAACCCTTGGCGTTTTTGCTTAGTTTGTAGTGATGTAGCGCCAATAGCTTTAATCGAACGCAGGGCTTCTAAGGGTGAATTATAGGTATCTATGTAACATCTATCGGCAGCAAAATTCAGTTTAAACCCCGCAGATTTTGCATACTCAATAACCTTATTAGCACAATGGAATTGATTAATATGACTTTGCTGATCTATACAACTAAATGCTTGTTTAATCTCTTTAAGCGATCCATCTACAACGCAACTTAAATAGACTTTTCCGCCTATTTTTAAAGAACAAAAAAGGTTTTTAAGCAGTTCTTTAAAATCAGCAGACCATTGCATTGCAAAATTACTAAATACACAATCAAGTGTATTTTGTTGTAAAGGTAAGTTATCCATATCAGCACACACTTTTAAACAACGCGGGCTTTGCTCTGTGCTTAGCATGGAATGACTTAAGTCCATTGCCAGTACAGTATCAAAATGTGTTTTAAGCATTGCCGTGTTAACTAAAGGCCCTGCCCCTAAGTCAAGGCAAGTACCCTGCTGATGCTTATTTGCCATCATTTTAAATAAGTGTGTAGCAGCTTGTTTTTGAACATTGGCATGACTTGCATAATTTGCAGCGGCTCTAGAAAACTTAGTTTGTGTTGTTAGCTTATTACTTTGACAATTTGTAGCGGCTTGCAGTTGAACAATCATAAACACTCCACTAGCGAATCAACCAGCTGTTTTATATCGTCAGGTTGATGCGCGCTACTTAAGGTGATCCTAAGTCGTGCCGTATTATAAGGTACCGTGGGTGGTCGAATAGCAGTTAACCATACACCTTTTTCTTTGAGCTTATTCGCAACGGCAAGTGTATGTTCTGCATCACCTAGAACCAAAGGTTGTATAGCCGTTGTTGATTCCATTAATGCTAAGTTATGCTCTTTAGCAAGCACTCTATAGTAGGCAATATTCTCTATAAGCTGAGAGCGTTTCTCATCAGCCTCAATTAACTTTTCAAGTCGCTCAAGGGTACAACTTGCCATCAATGGTGACATCGCTGTTGAATAGATGTATTCACGATTATACTGCAGCATGTAATCAACCATTTGTTTTGACGCAAGCAGGCAAGCACCACTACTTGCAAGTGCCTTTCCAAAGGTGATAATTAATAAATCTGGCTTGATTACCTCACAACTTCCTAAGCCTTGCTCACCCAATACGCCAAAGCCATGGGCGTCGTCAATCATGAGCCACGCATCGTATTGTTTAGCAAGTTTAAACAGTTCTTCAATGGGGGCTTTATCACCATCCATTGAAAACACCCCTTCACTCACAATGAGTTTATGCTTTGCTTTTGACTTTTGTAGCCGAGATTCTAAATGCTTTAGGTCGTTATGATTAAAACGCACCATAGCAGCGGCAGAATGAAGGCCGCCATCAATTAAGCTGGCATGATTGAGCTTATCTTGAAAAATTGCCGATGATTGCGCCACGCTTTTATCTTGAAACAATGCTTTTAATACGCTGCTATTAGCACTAAATCCGCTATTAAATAACATCGCGCTTTCAAAGCCTAATAGCTTGCATAAACGCTGTTCAAGCTGTTGCTGCGCTTTATTATAGCCATTCACTAGAGCAGAACTGTGGCTACCTAGTTGCTGCGCTTGTATTTCGATAAAATCATCAGCAAAGCCAAGGTAGTCATTACTGGCAAAATTTAAATATTGTTTACCAGCAACTTTTATAAAACGCCCGCTTGATTGCTCAACAAGTTGACGCTGTCTCAGTAATGCATCTGCTTGACGCTCTTCAAGATGCTCGGCAATAAAATCGAAAGCCATTTAAATGTTACGCTTCGTAAAATAGTTCTGATGTTGCTTTATCGGCAACTTTTGAAGAAAGCGATGCTGCAACCGCTTCATCAGAATAATCTTCACGGGTTTCTGGGTTCATACCTAATTTTTTAATCAGCATCATATCAGCGTCTGCTTCAGGGTTTTCTGTAGTCAGTAACTTATCACCGTAGAAAATTGAATTAGCACCAGCAAAGAAACACATAGATTGCATTTGTTCATTCATCGCAGTACGGCCAGCTGATAAACGAACATAACTTTTAGGCATCATAATACGTGCAACTGCGATAGTACGAATGAACTCAAAATGATCTAAGTCTTCTACATCTTCAAGAGGTGTACCTTTCACCTTAACTAACATGTTAATTGGCACACTCTCTGGCTGTTGCGGCAAGTTTGCTAATTGCATTAATAAACCAAAACGATCAGCAGCCTGCTCTCCCATACCGACTATACCACCTGAACACACTTTCATTCCGGCATCACGTACATTATCAATGGTATTTAAACGGTCTTGATAAGTACGTGTTGTAATGATCTGTTGATAATACTCTGGCGATGTATCAAGGTTATGGTTGTAGTAATCAAGACCGGCGTCTTTTAATGCATGAGCTTTTTCGTTATCTAGCATGCCAAGTGTCATACAAGTCTCAAGCCCAAGTTCTTTAACTTCTTTTACCATTTTTGAAATATATGGCATATCTCGCTCTTTAGGGTCAGACCAAGCAGCCCCCATACAAAAACGTGTTGCCCCTTTTTCTTTAGCAACACGCGCTTGTTCAACCACTTTTTCTACTTCCATAAGGCGCTCACGGTCTAGGTCTGTTTTATAATGACCTGACTGAGGACAATATTTGCAATCTTCTGGGCAAGCACCGGTTTTAATCGATAACAAAGTAGAAATTTGTACTTCATTTGGGTTGAAGTTTTCACGGTGAACACTGGCCGCTTTAAATAACAAATCATTGAATGGCATTTCGAATAATGCTTTTACTTCTTGGTGAGTCCAATCGTGACGGACAACTGCGTGCTCCATAATAGTCTCTTTTTTAAATTATTAGGACGGTTTGATTGGCTTAGTCTACGACTTGACGTAACATTGTCAACGAATTGAAGTGATATAAAGTTTACATATGATTAATAAACAACCAGTAGATTTAGATTTTGATCGTGACCATATTTGGCACCCTTATACTTCTATGACTCAACCCCTTCCCGTGTATCCAGTAAGTCATGCAAATGCAAATCGTATTTTCTTAGAAACAGGTGAAAGCCTAATAGATGGTATGGCATCTTGGTGGAGTGCAATTCATGGTTACTGCCACCCTGTTTTAAATGAGGCAATCACCAAGCAAGTTAGCAAAATGAGCCATGTTATGTTTGGTGGCTTAACTCATGAGCCCGCTGTTGAGCTGTGTAAAAAGTTGGTAAGTATGACACCTGCTTCACTTGATAAAGTGTTCTTAGCCGATAGTGGCTCTGTGAGTGTTGAAGTCGCAATCAAAATGGCTTTGCAATACTGGTTAAGCCAAGGATACACCAGCAAGCAAAAGTTAATGACGCCGCTAAAGGGTTATCATGGCGACACCTTCGCAGCCATGAGCGTTTGCGATCCAATAAATTCAATGCACAGCATGTATTCAGGGTTTTTACCTGAACATGTTTTTGTGCCGGCTCCTATTTCTAAATTTAATGAAGAGTTTAGCCCTGCTGAAGCGGATACGCTTGAAAGCTATTTTGCAGCTCATCATCAAGATGTGGCTGCTTTTATCATTGAACCCATTGTTCAAAATGCCGGAGGTATGAATTTTTACCATCCTGATTACTTAAAACACCTGCGCATTCTTTGCGATAAGTATGATGTTTTACTTATTTGTGATGAAATCGCCACAGGGTTTGGCCGCACCGGTACCTTGTTTGCTGTTGAACATGCCAATATCGAGCCAGATATTTTATGTATTGGCAAAGCATTAACAGGTGGAATGATGACGCTATCAGCAACATTAACCACCAGCAAAGTCGCTGTTGGCATTAGTGAAGGTGAAGCCGGCGTATTAATGCATGGCCCAACGTTTATGGGTAACCCGCTTGCCTGTGCAACAGCCTGCGCGAGCATTGATTTACTACTAGAGCAACCTTGGCAAGAACAAATTGAACACATAAATGACGTGCTAACATCCCAACTTACTAAATGTAAGCAACTCGATGCAGTCGTTGATGTGCGCACATTAGGCGCTATTGGTGTTGTAGAGCTTAATCAAAATGTTGATGTAGCTAAAATTCAACGCTTTTTTATAGAGCAAGGTGTTTGGATCCGCCCATTTGGCAAGTTAATTTATTTAATGCCGCCATATATAAGCAATGAACAAAGCCTAACGAAATTATGTGATGCTATTTTTGCAGCCATTAAACAACAGGCGTATTGAAGACATTAAAAAAGGAAGCTGCTGCTTCCTTTTCCTTTAAACTTTACCATTCAAACATATATGCCATTTTACTGATCATTCGAAGCGGTACTTTATGTTCACAGCGCTTGGCGTAAAGATGCTGGAGAGACTTGTCTTTAATTTCACCAACGATGACTTCTTTTACTTGATAACCCAATGCAGTGGCAGCTTGTGCGTAAGCGATAAATTCCCACTTTTTGATATTGGTATTATCAACAATCACTAGCGGAATTTCTTCTGCTAAAGCATTAATAAAGCGCGCAAGGTTTAGATTATGATATTCAGGTAGCTTGTACTTATCAAATTGATATACACCTTCGCTATTGTAAAAATAATCATCTGTTGCGCACACTACATAGTCACTTTCATTACCTGCTACCAACTCATCAGCAAGGCTTTGTGCATAATATGATTTACCTGAACCTGGTAAGCCGCGAAGAATAAAAACTTGTTTCATAGCACCTGTTATACAAATTAATTAAAGACTAAAGGACAGTTATCCTGTTGAGAATTGTTAATAATGCCACAAAATAACCAATTAGCGCAGCGAGAATTTAAATAAACGCAAATTTTACGCAAAATATTGCTGCTATTTTATCCAATTGAAGAAAAACTACTAAAGAGTACGCCTGAATAGTTTTTTTATTTGATTTACGAAGGTAAGATAGTCGATTCAAGTGCAATGCACAGCATTATAATATTAGGCAACTTATATCATTGGAGTGAAGATGAGCCATTTAGCGATTTCAGAGCTATTAAAAGGCAAGGTTGCGGTAGACAGCCAAGTAACAGTAAAAGGCTGGATCCGTACACGCCGCGATTCAAAAGCAGGAATTTCATTTTTAGCCGTTCATGACGGTTCGTGTTTTGATCCTATTCAAGCGGTAGTACCTAATTCACTCAATAATTATGATGAAGTCACACGTTTAACTGCTGGTTGTTCAGTCTCTGTAACCGGTATCCTTGTTCCTTCAGCAGGCCAAGGTCAGTCTTTCGAGATTCAGGCTAACTCTGTTGAAGTATTAGGTTGGGTTGAGAACCCAGATACATACCCTATGTCAGCTAAACGTCACAGCATTGAGTATTTACGTGAACATGCGCACCTTCGCCCTCGTACTAACATTATGGGCGCAGTAACTCGTGTACGTAACTGTTTAGCACAAGCGATTCACCGTTTTTATCACGAACAAGGTTTCTACTGGATCAGCACGCCTATTATCACTGCAAGTGACTGTGAAGGTGCAGGTGAAATGTTCCGTGTATCTACTTTAGATATGCAAAACTTGCCACGCACCGATAAAGGTGACATCGATTACAGCGAAGATTTCTTCGGTAAAGAAGCGTTCTTAACTGTATCTGGTCAGTTAAATGGTGAGACATACGCATCTGCAATGTCAAAAATCTATACGTTTGGCCCTACTTTCCGTGCTGAGAACTCAAACACATCGCGTCACTTAGCAGAGTTTTGGATGGTTGAACCTGAAGTTGCGTTCGCAGATTTAGAAGATATCGCAAAACTTGCTGAAGACATGCTGAAATATGTTTTCAATGCAGTATTAACTGAACGTCGTGATGACATGGAATTCTTTGCACAACGTGTAGAGAAAACAGCTATCTCTCGTTTAGAAGAGTTCGTTACAAAAGATTTCGCTCAAGTTGATTACACTGATGCTATCGAAATCTTAAAAGCATGCGGCAAGAAGTTCGAGTTCGCTGTTGAATGGGGTGTAGATTTACAATCTGAGCACGAGCGTTACCTTGCTGAAGAACACTTTAACGCACCAGTAGTTATCAAAAATTACCCGCGTGATATAAAAGCGTTCTACATGCGTCAAAACGAAGACGGCAAAACAGTGGCAGCGATGGATGTCGTTGCGCCGGGTATCGGTGAAATCATCGGCGGCTCTCAACGCGAGGAGCGCCTAGATGTACTAGACAAACGTTTAGAAGAAATGGGCTTAGATAAAGAAGACTACAGCTGGTACCGTGATCTGCGTAAATACGGTACTGTTCCACACTCTGGTTTTGGTTTAGGTTTTGAGCGCTTAGTTGCTTATGTAACAGGTATGGGCAACGTTCGTGACGTTATCGCCTTCCCTCGTACAAAAGGCAGCGCGACTTACTAATAAGTAACGCTAGATTATTTAAAAGCCGCTTTCGAGCGGCTTTTTTGTGTGTAAATCATTAAATATTTTAAAAAATTACAGTCTAAAGAATTAGCAAAGCCAGACATATTGCCTATATTGATAAGAAGCTAACTATTAAGGAGTTTGTGTCTACTATGCTATTTCGCTCTATGAAAGCCCTTTTGCTATCTACAACCCTTATCTCTGCACATAGTGCGTATGCAATTGAAGAAAATATTAATTCGAAACCAATTTTTATTGCAGGCTCAACCACAGTGGCAGAATTATTAGTCGATATAAAAGATGACTTAAGCCAAGAGTTTGGCAATAGCATACAAATTAGACCGATGGGCAGTGATAAAGGCATTAAAGCCATTGCCGAAAATGTTATCGATATAGGCACCAGCTCCCGTTATTTATCAAAAGAAGAGCAACAACGCTGGCCTTTTTTGCGGCAAATAATCATAGCCCAAGATGCAATCGCATTTTTTGTAAATAAAAACTTAAACATCACTGAACTTACCACTAAAAAGCTAAGCGATATCTACCAAGGTAAACTAAAGGCGTGGTCTGAGGTTTCACCTTATACACCTGAGCTTAGTGCAAAAAATGATGAGATCCTGCTTTTTAGTAAAGGCACTAACCATGGCAGCTTTGATGTATTTTTAGAATATCTAAATTTAGATTATATCCAAGAACCTGGCAGTAACTTTATACGCCTAAAAATAGCGGGTAACAGAGGTTTATTTTCAGATAAGAAAGTTGAGCTTTACGATCAGTTCAATCAAGCACTGGGGATAGTGCAACGTATACCAAATGCCATTGCCTATGATTCATATGGTGCTATCAGTAAATTAGAAAATGACAGACGCATTAATAAGGTTGCTTTACTACAGATTGATGGTGTTAGCCCTTCAGTCGAATCAATTCAAAATGGCGATTATGCCTTTGTTAGGCCTCTTGTGCTTATTGTTAATACACAATCACCACGCTCAAAAAAGATTGGTAATAGGCTCGATGTAATTGTTAAATCACACAAGATACAACAGAGGCTGCTTGAATTTGGTTACCTTCCGGTAAAACAGTAATCTGAAAATTAAAACGAAAAAAAGCTGCGCACCGAAAAGGTGAACAGCTTTTAACAACCAGAATCGTTATGGGTTACAGAGCACTTTCTAGCTCTGGTAACACATCAAATAAATCCGCAACTAAACCGTAGTCAGCGACTTGGAAAATTGGTGCGTCAGGGTCTTTATTGATGGCAACAATCACTTTAGAGTCTTTCATACCCGCTAGGTGTTGAATTGCACCACTGATACCCACAGCAATATATAGATCTGGGGCAACAATTTTACCTGTTTGACCCACTTGCATATCATTTGGTACAAAGCCCGCATCTACAGCGGCGCGTGAAGCACCAATGGCTGCGCCTAGTTTATCGGCAATACCATTTAACAACGCAAAGTTTTCACCATTTTGCATACCACGACCACCAGAAATAACCACAGGTGCAGCAGTCAGCTCTGGACGTTCTGATTCAGTTTGTTCTTCTGATACAAACTCGCTCAGACCAACTGAACCTTTACCTGTAACACTAGTTGCAGCTACAGGTGCTTGCTCTGGTGCAACATCAAAGCTACTTGCACGAACAGTAATAACCTTTTTGCTATCAAGTGATTTTACTGTCGCAATTGCATTACCAGCATAGATAGGACGCTTGAAGGTATCAGCATCAATCACATCAATGATTTCAGAGATTTGAGCGACATCAAGAAGTGCTGCAACACGCGGCATAAAGTTCTTACCCGTTGTTGTTGCGCTCGCGACAATGTGTGAATAGTTATCTGCTAAAGATAAAACCAGATCCGCGACGTTTTCAGCTAGTTGGTGTGCATAAGCTGCATCATCTGCAATTAAAACGTTGCTTACACCTGCAATTGACGCTGCTTGCTCACTCATTGCAGATAAGTTTTCACCTGCAAGTAATAAATCTACATCAAAGCCTAGTTTAACAGCAGCTGTAACCGTTTTATTGGTTTCAGGCTTTAGAACACCTTTGTCGTGTTCGGCTATCACTAATGTTTTCATTTAGATCACCTTCGCTTCTGTTTTTAACTTTTCTACTAATGTCGCTACATCTTCTACAACAATACCGCCGCTGCGCTTTTCTGGCTCGTTAACTTCAACCAATTGCACGCGAGGAGTAAGGTCTACACCGAGACTATCAGCGGCAATAACATCAAGCGGTTTACGCTTAGCCTTCATAATGTTTGGTAATGAAGCATAGCGTGGCTCATTTAAACGTAAGTCTGTGGTAACGATAGCTGGGAGTTTCAGCGCAACAGTTTGTAAACCGCCGTCTACTTCACGTGTTACATTAACCGTACCTGCTTGTACGTCCACTTTAGACGCAAAGGTACCTTGGCCACGACCAGTTAATGCAGCAAGCATTTGCCCAGTTTGATTGTTGTCAGAGTCAATCGATTGCTTACCTAAAATAACTAGCTCAGGTGATTCTTGCTCTACAATCTTGCTAAGTAATTTAGCAACATGCAAAGACTCAAGCTTTTCTTCTGTTTCAATATGAATGGCTTTATCAGCACCAAGTGCTAACGCTGTACGTAATTGCTCTTGAGATGATTTATTACCAATAGTCACAGCAACAACCTCAGTGGCAGTTCCTGCTTCTTTTAAACGAATAGCTTCTTCAATTGCAATTTCACAAAACGGGTTCATCGCCATTTTCACATTAGCTAAATCAACATCCGTTTTATCGGCTTTAACGCGTGCTTTGACGTTGTAGTCAATTACTCTTTTAATTGGAACGAGGACTTTCATCGTGACTCCATCAATTGTGTGTTCTCAAAGTTAACCTTCGCGTCAACTTATTTATTTTATGAATTCAGACTACTTCCTGTTGACGTAAACGTCAACCTAAAATAACCTTAAAGTATTCACAGCCTGTAACGTTTCATTTGCAAGTATGAAATAAGGTTCTTTACAGCAGGTCCGTCACCGAGAAGAGGTTAATATGGTCGAACGCGAAACCATGGAATTTGATGTAGTCATCGTAGGCGCAGGCCCAGCAGGTTTATCAACTGCAATCAGATTGGCTCAACAAGCACAAGAAAAACAACAAGAATTAATGATCTGTGTGGTAGAAAAAGGCTCTGAGGTGGGCGCACACATTTTATCGGGTGCCGTTTTTGAGACTAAAGCACTCGATGAATTACTACCTGATTGGCAGTCATTGGGCGCTCCCGTTACTACTAAAGTAACTCAAGATGACATTTACTGGTTCAATAACAGTGAGAAAGCCACTAGCATCCCCCACTTTGCTAGTCCTAAAACTTTTCATAACGACGGTAATTACATAGTTTCTATGGGTAATGTGTGTCGCTTTTTAGCCGAGCAAGCTGAAAATTTAGGTGTAGAAATTTTCCCAGGGTTTAGCGCGCACTCTCTAATCATTGAAGAAGATACAGTTAAAGGCATTATTACCGGCGATATGGGTCTTGATAAAGACGGCAACGAAAAAGATGGTTATATGCCAGGTATGGAGCTTAGAGCTAAATACACCGTATTTGCTGAAGGCTGCCGCGGTCATTTAGGTAAAGAGCTAATCAAACACTTTGCCCTTGATAAAGATGCGTCACCACAGCATTACGGTTTAGGCTTCAAAGAAATTTGGCAAATCGATCCAAGTAAACACAAAGAAGGCACCGTAGTACATGGTACAGGTTGGCCGTTAACAGGTGATACCAGCGGTGGTGCGTTTATGTACCACAGCGACAACAACCAAGTTGTTGTTGGTTTAATTGTTGATCTGAACTATTCGAACCCGCATTTGAGTCCGTTTGATGAATTCCAACGTATGAAACATCACCCTATCTTTAAAGATGTTTTAGAAGGGGGCGAACGTATAGCTTATGGTGCTAGGGCTATTGCAAAAGGTGGGCTGCGCTCATTACCAAAAATGCACTTTCCGGGTGGTTTACTCGTGGGCTGTGATGCTGGCACATTAAATTTTGCCAAAATTAAAGGTAATCATACGGCAATGAAGTCTGGCATGGTCGCAGCTGATGTCATTTTAGAAGCCCTAGGTGATGGTAAAGAAAATGCTGATTTAGCTGAATATAAAACAGCCTTTGAACAAAGCTGGGCTTATAAAGAGCTATATCAATCGCGGAACTTTGGCCCTGTTATGCATAAACTAGGTAAGTTCTTAGGCGGTGCTTACAATACGCTTGATCAAAACCTATTCGGTGGCAGCTTACCGTTTAATTTTGAAGATAACATGCCAGACCATGCCACCTTAGTCACTGCTGATCAGGCTGAAAAAATCGACTACCCGAAAGCAGATGGCAAACTTAGCTTCGATAAACTTTCATCTGTGTTTTTATCAAATACCAATCATGAAGAATCGCAGCCATGTCATTTAAAGCTAAAAGATAACTCGATTCCCATCAAAGTGAATTTGGTACAATTTGATGAGCCTGCACAACGCTACTGCCCTGCTGGTGTTTACGAAGTTCAGGAAGTCGAAGGTGAGAAAGAGTTTGTTATCAATTCGCAAAACTGTGTTCACTGTAAAACCTGTGACATAAAAGACCCTAGTCAAAACATTACTTGGGTAACCCCTGAGGGAGCTGGTGGACCAAACTACCCTAACATGTAGTAACGCACGTTACTCATTTAATTAAAATTTATCCTAAATTGCAGGGGCTTCGGCCCCTTTTTTAGACTATGCTGAAAATGTCGTGATTTATTATAAAAGTGAGTAAAGTATGCCGTCTTCAAGTGTAACCTTTCGTTTTTTAGCTGAACCTACCGATGTAAATTTTGGCGGTAAGGTTCATGGTGGTGTGGTAATGAAGTGGATTGACCAAGCTGGTTACGCCTGTGCTGCTGGTTGGAGTGGACATTACTGCGTTACAGTCTCTGTCGCAGGCGTGAAGTTTCAGCGCCCTATTTTGGTTGGCCAAATAGTCGAAGTGAAAGCAAGTATCGCCCACACTGGTAAAACCAGCATGCAAATCTTTATTCAAGTTCGCTGTGGCGATCCAAAAACACAAAACCTGGTTGAAACCAATCATTGCGTTATTAGTTTTATTGCCATGGATGAAGCGGGTTACCCAATTGAAGTGCCTTCTTATACAGCAGTAACAGATGAAGAGAAGAAAATCGAAAACTATGCGATTAAAATGAAAGAGATCGCGATTGAAACAGAAACCCTTTTGCAAAAAGCGTAAAAATACAAAACAACGCGAATTTAAAATCTGCACTTAGTAACTTCTACAGAGCACCCTGAAATTGTTACGACTGCCAAACTGAATGCCTGATTACAGTTTCAACAACCTGTTCAAAAAAACGCTTAATAAAGCCTAAAAACAATACTTTAGGCTTTATTTTTGCGTTGGCATTGTCATTGCAACACTCCTTGTGAATGACGCGAAACATTCGTTTATTTATTTTATAAAGGAGCTATTAAATGATTAAAGCAATTTCAATTTCTGCACTTTCTTTAGCACTACTGGGTTTTAACAATGCAGCACATGCAGATATTACCGAAATGGATTCTCCGCGTATTTATACCGGTATCGGCTATGGCCAATATTCTTTCGAGTTTGAAGATAGCGAAAATGACACTGACTTCGATGACGACTCGCAAATGCTAAAAGGTTATATTGGTACTCAGTTTAATAAGTATCTTAGCCTTGAACTTGCGTACCAAAATTTTGATGAAGTAAGTGATATCGATTCTAAAGCTGAAATTGACGGTGTTTCTCTTGCGGCACGCTTAGCAGCACCAATTACTGATAACTTTTCTGTTTATGCTAAAGGTGGTTGGCTAGAGTGGGACGCTGAAATTGAGCAAGATCTAGGCGAGCTTGGCAGCATTAGTGCTGACACAGATGGCGGCGATGTATTTTATGGTGCAGGTATTGAGTATGCTTTTACAACAAACGTGCAAGTACGTTTAGAATATGAGCGCTATAAGTTAGAAGATGATATTGACCCAGATATGGATGTAGCGTCTGTATCATTCCAATACATGTTTTAATTTAGACTATACAGTCTAAATATTTAAAAGGCAGTCTCGACTGCCTTTTTTTGTGTTTGCATGTAAAATGTCGTTAGTTTTTCTTAACGACAATGCACAATGAGCGAATACCAATTAACCGCCGTCGGCCACATTCAATCTCCATACAAACAAAAGTTTGCTATACCTCGCCAACCTCGCTTGGTTCCTGAAGCTAAAGCAAAGCTAGTATTTAGTAGTGATTTTAATCGTGAAGAGTTTGTACGTGGTCTCGATGAATTCAGCCATATTTGGTTATTATTCAGATTTCATGAAACCGCTGATAAAGGCTACTCAGCAATGGTTAGACCCCCTCGCCTTGGCGGTAACGAACGAAAAGGCGTATTTGCAACACGTGCCACCTTCCGCCCAAATGCAATTGGTATGAGTGCTGTAAAACTTGAAGGTATCGAGTATAAAAATGGTCAGTTAAGCTTATTACTATCAGGTATTGATTTACTCGATGGCACACCAATTTTGGACATTAAGCCTTACCTGCCGTATTCAGATGCAATGACCGACGCCACCGCTGGTTTTGCCGATACCCGACCAGAAACAGATATGAGTGTCGAGTTTAGTGATGAAGCTCTTGCGTTTATTGACAAACAAACCGAACAACCTGAATTAAAAGCCTTTATAAGCAATGTATTAAAGCAAGATCCTCGCCCTGCATACAAAAAGCAACGTGACTCAGAGCAAAGCTACGGTATGACCTTATATGATTTTAATATTAGGTGGCATGTTCAGGATAATCATAATACAGTGACCAGCATTGAAAAATGCTAGTTTTTTAACACTTTTTTTAACACATAGCGCTTTAGTGTCAGTGCTTCCACTGGTAAACTTAGCAGCTTGTTATTACTCAAACGTCTTGAGTAAACGATAATAATTTTAACACTACTTGGAATAGAGATGCGTACCAGTCAATATATACTCGCAACACTTAAAGAAACTCCGTCTGATGCAGAAATTGTTTCTCATCAATTAATGCTACGAGCAGGCATGATCCGCCGCGTTGCGTCGGGTTTGTATACATGGTTGCCCTCTGGACTACGCGTACTTAAAAAAGTAGAAAACATTGTACGTGAAGAAATGGATAAAGCCGGCGCTATCGAAATGTTAATGCCTATTATCCAACCTGCTGATCTTTGGGAAGAGTCTGGCCGTTGGGAACAGTTTGGACCTGAATTGCTACGCATTACTGATCGCCACAATCGTCCATTTGCGCTAGGTCCAACTCATGAAGAAGTGATCACGGATTTTGTTCGTAAAGAAGTCAGCTCTTATAAGCAATTACCGCTTACTCTTTACCAAGTACAAACAAAAGTACGTGACGAAGTTCGCCCTCGTTTTGGTGTAATGCGTGCTCGTGAATTTACAATGAAAGATGCTTACTCTTTCCACTTAAGTGATGAGTGTTTAGAGAAAACCTACCAAGTAATGCACAAAGCATACTGTAACATTTTTGAGCGTCTTGGTCTTGATTATCGCCCTGTTATTGCAGATACAGGTTCTATTGGTGGTAGCGTATCACACGAGTTCCATGTCCTTGCAGAGTCAGGCGAAGATGCAATCGCATTTAGTGATGCAAGTGATTACGCTGCAAATATCGAAAAAGCAGAAGCATTAGCACCGACTGAAGAGCGCCCAGCTGCAAGTAAAGAGTTAAAAGCGTTCCCAACGCCTGATGCAAAATCAATTGCTGAGCTTAAAGAGCACTATGGTGTTAAACCTCATCGAGGCGTTAAAACATTAATCGTGTATGGCGCACCAGATGAAAACGAACAACGTGGTTTAGTTGCCCTTGTATTACGTGGCGACCATGAATTAAACGAGTTAAAAGCTGAGAAACATCCGCTTGTAGACTCACCGCTTGAAATGGCAAAAGAAGAAGACATCGTTGCAGCTATTGGTGCAAAACCTGGCTCTTTAGGCCCTGTCGGTCTATCAATGCCAATTATTGTTGATCGCACAGCTAACGTAATGGCTGACTTTGTAGCAGGTGCTAATAAAGATGGTGAACATTTCAGTGGTATCAATTGGGATCGCGATGTAGAAAACTACGAAGTGGCTGATATCCGTAATATCGTTGAAGGCGACCCAAGCCCATGTGGTCAAGGTTCACTGCAAATCAAACGTGGTATTGAAGTAGGTCATATTTTCCAACTTGGTACTAAGTACTCAGAAGCAATGAAAGCAGGCGTTTTGAGTGAAACAGGTAAAAACCAAGTAATGACAATGGGTTGTTACGGTATTGGTGTATCACGTATCGTGGCTGCCGCTATTGAGCAAAACAACGACCAATACGGTATTAAATGGCCGCAACCTATCGCGCCGTTTGATTTAGCTATCGTACCTATGAATATGCATAAGTCTCATCGTATTCCTGATATTGCAGATAACCTTTACAAAGGTTTGAAAGATGCCGGTTTAGATGTGTTATTTGATGACCGTAAAGAGCGCCCTGGTGTAATGTTCAACGACATGGAGTTACTAGGTGTGCCTTTCACATTAGTTATTGGTGAGCGTAACCTTGATGAAAACAAGGTTGAGCTTAAAAACCGCCATACTGGCGAAAAGCTAATGCTTGATTTAGATAGTGCCGCTTCTGAAATTGCAGCACTTGTTAAAGGCTAATTAAGTCAGCTCTACAAAATATAAAAAACCGCTTCGGCGGTTTTTTTGTTTTATTTTACCAATTCGCTTAATTAAGTATTATTGCGGATTGGGATTAATTGTCATAGATGTTTCGCTAAAGCGTCTTTTATCTGTCATTGATTCTACCTAGCATTTACTTTATTACACCATGAGTAAATGCCATGAATAACACCACTTGTAGTAGTAAAACCCACTATCCTGCCGTTTGGATTTCCGACGTTCACTTAGGTTATAAAGACTGCCAAGCGCAGTATTTACTAGACTTTTTAAATGCGATTGAATGCGATGTGTTGTATTTGGTCGGTGATATTGTCGATTTATGGTCAATGAAACGACAGTTTTTTTGGCATCCTAGTCATTATGATGTGTTAGCGCTTATTCAACAAAAAGCGAAAGATGGCACACGAGTGATCTACATACCGGGTAACCACGACGAAACCTTTCGCCATTATGCTAATGATTCATTATTCGGTATAGAAGTACATAAACAATATATTCATACAACTAAAGCCAACAAACGGTTTTTACTTTTACATGGCGACGATTTTGACTCAGCAACTCGCTACAACAAATTAATCAGCATTGCAGGCGATGCAGGATACGACTTTTTACTATTTTTAAATCGCTGGACTAATCGCATTCGCCGTTTATTTGGCGGTAATTATTGGTCATTAGCCTCTTGGATCAAAGCACGAGTGCATAAAGCACGTGAAGCAATTGATGCATTTGAAAAAGCGGCCATCCACGAAGCAAAAAAACAAGTCGTCGATGGCATCATTTGCGGGCACATTCATCACCCAGCCGTTAAAGTGGTTGATGGAATTTTGTATTGCAATGATGGCGACTGGATTGAAAACTGCACTGCATTAGTAGAAAACAGCTCTGGGCGTATTGAATTACTGCACTGGAGTGAAACACAAAAAGTGATTCACTCTGCTGATATTAGTAAACTAACACCAAAAGCTGCGTTTAATAAAAACCAAGATGCAGCTTAAGACTTCAGCCACATTGATAGCTTTTTGCGCAATGTGGCTTGTTTAATTGGCTTGGTGATATAGTCGTTCATGCCAACACTCAGGCATTTTTCTCTATCACCCGCCATTGCACTTGCTGTCATAGCAATGATCACGACATCTTGGTATTTATCACCTGTTTTGCCCTGTCTGATAGCTTTAGTACAGTCATAACCATTTAAGTTTGGCATTTGGCAATCCATTAAGATCAGATCAAATTGAGTTTCGCTGTTATTCAATACCTCAATTGCTTCAAGACCATCGCTGGCTGATTCAATATGAACCTGGCTATCTCTTAAAATGGCTTTGCTCACTTCTATATTAATCATGTTATCGTCGACGATAAGCACTGAACGAGATGTTAAATCAAGCTCAATAATTTCTTTAGTATCTGTATTTTTACGCTCAATAACAGAATCATTGTCATTAAATAAAACCGCGAGTTTATAGGCTAATTCATCAGGAGTGACAGGTTTTGCAATAACAGTACAATTGCTCGGTAATGTTTCTTTTTGTTTAAGTGATGTCATAACACCTAAAATTAATACACAGGTGTCGGGATAGCGATTTGCAAAACTCAACACATTGTTTAGTTCTGGATGTTTATGATCAATGATAAGTAAATCTAACTTATTAAAATCAGTTTCAGAAACATCAGTTAAATGCGTTATTTTATGACTCTGGCCTAGTGTCGCTAGTTGCAGCTCAACATTGTTAGCCAGTAATTCATAATGAATTGCACAGCCTACTTGTTTATCATTCAGTACATTGCTTTGATGCGGCACTTTTGATGACTCACTTATCGATACACAAATACTTGCCCAAAAGCGGCTGCCCTTTCCTTTTTCACTTTCAACGATAATATCACCACCCATCAACTGAGCGAGTTTTCGGCTTATTGAAAGCCCTAAACCACTGCCACCATAATGCCGTGTTGTACTTGAGTCCTCTTGGGTAAACACTTCAAACAATTTACTTTGGTTTGCTTTCGAAATACCAATACCTGTATCTTCAACAACGAAGCTTAGGCAAAGCGTATTGTCTGAATGCAGCTGTTCCTTAACCGTTAAGCTTACATGACCTTTATGTGTAAACTTAAATGCGTTACTGAGTAAATTATTGAGAATTTGTTTTAAGCGGTGGCTATCACCCATTACGGTACGCTTGGTAATAGCATGAGCATCGAACAGTATTTCAATGCCTTTTTTCTGACCTTGAACGGCCATCGATGTTATTAAATCACTGCACACTGAAACAACATCAAACTCATGACTATCTAAATCAAGTTTACCAGCTTCAATTTTAGAAAAATCGAGAATGTCATTGATCAGTGTCATCAATGAGTTGGCACTGGTATTTGCATAATGTAAGTATTGCATTTGCTGAGTAGATAAAGGCTCTTCTTCGAGCATTTCCAGCATACCAAGTACCCCATTCATCGGGGTGCGGATTTCATGTGAGATGTTAGCTACAAATTCACTTTTAGCTTTACTTGCTGCAAGAGCTTCTTCGGTGGCTTTTTCAAGCTCTGCTGTGCGACTTTTCACTTTTTCTTCTAATGTAGTATTAAGCTTTTCAAGTTGATGTTGAGCACACTTAAGTGAATCAATATTACGAAGTATGGCCGCTATTTGATATTGTTGTTTTGCTGCATCATAGACAGGTGTCATTGTGATCGAAAAATAATGCGTGTTTTGTTCATTAATGTGCACAGCTTCAAACGTAGATCGTTGCCCTTTTTTTATCGCTTCGCCAACCCCTTGAAAATCTTCTTCATTATAATCAAACAATGTATCAAAGTGGGTTGAATGCTCGGTGATACCAAAATACGTTTTTGCTGTTTCATTGGCATTGCAAATAACTCCATTTGGCTGAACCATAATGATAGCATCTGTCGAGTTCTCTATGATTTTACTATTCTTTTCTTTTAGAAAACTCAGCTCAATTTTTCTATTAATATCGCGTTGATAGATAGTAAATAGTATTAATAC
>NZ_JAKEVN010000009.1:0-73545 GCF_022398505.1 Pseudoalteromonas sp. Isolate3
ATACTATATTAATATCAATATATATTCTGCTGTGTGAGTTTTGTTGATCCGAACCAGGTAGGAGAGCAATAAAAAACCCCGATCTAAATCGGGGCTTTTGAGTCTATTTTAGAAATTTAGAAAGAATAACGTGCGCCAAGTGCAAATGTACGTGAGTAGATACCGTTACCAAAGTTAAATAATGTGTCGTTACCTTCACCGTAATGGCTTTGATATACATCATCAAGAATGTTTGTTGCATCAAATGTCACAACAAAATCTTCGTTTACATTATAGCTTAATTGGAAGTCTAAGCTTTGCTCAGGACGACTCCAAAACTGAATTGGGTTAGCAAATGTTGCAGCTTCATTACCTGTGTAAAACTCAGAACGCCATACATAAGATAAACGCATGTCGAACGAATCACGCTCGTAGATACCTACGATGCTGTACGATTCATCAGAAACACCGGCCATTTGCGAATCTACATAGCCAGTAATTTCACCTAAATCATTAAACTCTGGCGTATCCTGTGATGAATCAAGCATAGTATAACTTGCTTGCACACCAAAACCGTTTAAGTAATCTGGTAAATTTTCAGGGAAGTAAACTAAACCAACCTCTAATCCAGAGAGCTCACCATTGGTAGCATTTACAGGTGCGCTTAATACATACGGACGTGTCACGCCGTCATCGCCTTCGCGCACAACTTGCTTGCGACCCGCAACAACTAAGCCTTCAATTTCACGTTTAAAATAGGCAGCATAAAGTGAGCTTGTATCTGCAAAGTACCACTCAAGTGATACGTCGTAGTTCTTTGATTCTGTAGGTTTAAGCTCTGGGTTACCACCGTTTCCTGTACCGTATTCAACACCTTCTGTTAGAGGATCGTACCAGTATTGCAGTGCGTTTAAGTCAGCAAAGTTAGGCATACGTAATGTTTCTGTGTACGCAACACGACCAACGACATCATCAGTAATATTCCAGTTAAGTACTAAGCTTGGCAGTACAGCATCTGAATCAGCATTCGCTGAACTTTCTTCAAATACATTTGAATTCATGCCGCCAGATTCAGCAACAAAGTCCATATCTTGCTCATAGCTGACATAACGTAAGCCAAACTCACCGCTGATATCTTCCGTTAAGAAAAAGTTAGTTGTTGCATAAAGCGCGTATGAGTTTTCTTCGATATCAAATGTTTTGTATACGTCTTCAGCTTCAAGGCCATATACGCTACGAACAGCATCGCCGTTATCTAGCATGTAGCCACCGTCAGCAGTTACAAAGCTGTCGAATACATCAGCACGGCCATCGAAATAATCATCAACTTGGAACACAATACCAGAACCATCGCCAGATGCCCCAGCAGCAGCTAATTGCTCAATTAAGCTAGCCACAGAGGTATTAGCAATGCCAGCATCTTGACCACGTGTGTATTCTTGCGCTGTACGTTTTTCGTAACGACCACCAAACTTCACTTTATCGAAGATAGCGCCACCAATTAGGTATTCAGCATCAAACGTGAAGGTTAATGCGTCACCGGCATTACCGCCGCCATTGTCATAAATAGTGCCGGCATTCCAGTTTTCAATGGCAGCCATATCGGCTTCGTTTACCGCTGTATTTGGGTTATCCCAAAACGCGATACCTGGTACACCGTCTTTATCGTTAAAGTCAACGTCTAAGCCATAAGCTCTACGATCAAAGCGCATTGCAAAGAAATCTGTTTCGTATTCACTGTCTTGGTAAACAACCTCAGTGTTGATGGTAAGATAATCGCTTGCTTGCCACTCGGCCCCTAGAGCATATAAGTAGCTATCTGTTTTACCATATGAAAAATCGCCACTTTGGAAGCCACCTGCACCAATTGCTTGCTTTTCTTTAATTACGTTAGTGCCATCAAATACGGTTGGCGTTTCAATAAAACCGTTGCCGTTTTCAAAGGTATTTGAGAACCACATCGCATTTTGCGATTCGTTTTCGTAACCTGTATAGAAACCTTCTGCTGTAATTTCGAGGGTTTCATCTGGTGCCCACTGTAAAGATACAGACGCCGCAGGACGTTTACGAAGACCTGTGTATGAAGCACCAAAAATTGCATCACGCGCTAGTAAATATTCAGTTGGCTCACCATTTACATCTAAAGTAGAACCTGATGCAGTAGGTAGACCTAACTCTGTACCTTGAGTCCAAAATTCATTCGGTATACGTGAATACGGCGAATAATTAGCCTGCGGTTTATCAGTAAAGAATGGAAATGCAGCGCCCGCAGTCATAGAGTCATCGCGGTAATGTGTTTCAGCGTATGAAATATTAACTAACGCACCAAACTCACCAGCACCGTCGATTTCCCAACGGTTAGAGAGTAATGCACTGATATTTGGATCAACTTCATCGGGTTGGTCTGAGTAAATCGCACGTGCCGCTAAAACAACTTTTTCACCTTCGAAGTTGAAAGGGCGGTGAGTTTTAATATCAATCGCCCCTGCGATACCACGTTCGATTTGATCCGCCGAACGGGTTTTATAAACGGTTACGCCTGAAAGCAAACTTGCAGGAATGTCTTGCAGCGCCACATCACGACCCGCTCCCGTAAAGATAGCACGGCCATTCACTGTGGTATTAACATCAGAAAGGCCACGGATTGAAACTGCGCTTATTTCACCAGCCCCACGACCCGTTGTTTGTACACCTGTTACACGTTGTAGAGCTTCAACTACGTTGTTATCAGGGAATTTACCAATATCTTCAGCAACAATTGCATCCACAATTTGAACACTTGCACGTTTTTCATCTAACGCTTTGTTTAAACTGCCGCGAATACCTGATACTTGAATGACTTCCATCTCATCGACGTTATTCTCAGGAGTGTTTGGTGCTTCCTCCTGTGCAAAAGCAAATTGACAGGTAAATGCCATAACTACAGCACTGGCTATGTGTGTTCTTTTAAACATAAGCGGTGTTCTCCAAATTATAGTTATATCGGTCCGCTGAACTTTCCCCATTCAGTTACCGAAGAGTGACCACTGCATTGTGCATCGTGTGTTGTCAAAACGGTGCGCGAGTGTGTCTATATTTTTTATGTTAATACATTGCTGTCTGAACTTTAATCATATTGTATGACTATTTAACAGTCAACTCAAAAAGCTAAATTAAAATAACTGTCATTATGTTTACAAAAAACGTTGCAATTATAACATGTTACAAACTCAAAGCGTGCTGCGTTTTTGTTTTGGGAATTTATTAAGGGCCCATTATTATCAGCGACTTAGCGTTTACTGGTATGCTTATTTAATTTGTCTTTCACTCATCTAGAGCAACAAAAAAGGGCTAACAAGTTATTTACTCGGCGTATTTTGGTGCTACTATGATTAAAATACAATAGTACAATATAGAGCTATTTTTTGCTGCACTTTTGCTGATTTGTTTTGATGTAAACAATCAGTTACTCAGTATAATCAGGCGTACACTGTGTATTATCTGGTCACTTAGAGCGAGCCTTAAGTACAAAAGCAGAAGTTCGAACAACAATTATTAATCACAGAGGACACTCATGAAGAAATTGAAAGCGTTAGCGCTGCCATTGCTTTTTTCGAGCAGCTTAGCCGTTGCACAAAACCCATTATTCACCGATGTATTTACTGCAGATCCTGCAGCACTTGTTCATAACGACACCGTATACCTTTATACAGGTCATGATGAAGCACCTAATAATGACGTATTTTTTGAAATGCATGACTGGTTAGCCTTTTCATCAACAGATATGGTTAACTGGAAAAAACACGGTCCAATCATGAAAGCAACAGACTTTAAATGGGCAAAAGGTGAAGCATGGGCTTCACATATGATTGAGCGTGATGGCACTTTCTACTTCTTTACAACTGTTCGCCACAACGATACAAAACCAGGTTTTGCAATTGGTGTTGCTACCTCTAAATCACCAACGGGTCCATTTAAAGACGCGATTGGTCATGCACTGGTTACTGATGACATGACCAAGCACACACCAAATGATTGGGACGACATTGACCCAGCTATTTTCACTGAAGAAAACGGTGATACTTACATGTTCTTTGGTAACTTAATGCCAAAATACGTAAAGTTAAGCGACGACTTACTGTCTCTAGATGGTGAAATTAAAACGCTAGACTTGCCTAACTTTACCGAAGCATTATGGGTTCATAAGAAAAACGACAACTACTATGTATCTTACGCATGTGAGTTTCCTGAAAAGATCTGTTATGCCATGAGTAAAAGCATTCATGGGCCATGGGAATATAAAGGTATCTTGAATGAGATCGCAGGTAACAGCGAAACCAACCACCAATCAATCATCGAATACAAAGGTAAAGACTACTTTATTTACCATACTGGCGCTGTACCACCGATTGATGGCAAACCAAGTGGCGGGCGTTTTCGTCGTTCCGTGGCGATTGAGCCGCTATATTACAATGAAGATGGCACACTTAAACGTATTATCATGACCACTGAAGGTCTAAGTAAACAAGACAACTAATCTCAAAAAGGGCTCTTTAAGAGCCCTTTTTAGTGGTCAAATGTAATACAAATAAACATATTTATCTGAAAACCCTCACCTTAAGCTAAGCAAAAAACTTCTCCGAAAAGAGCAAAAACAGCGAAAAAACGCCAAAATTGACAGCTTGAAAAAATTAAAATCCCGCTGCACACATTGTAAACACTGACACTTAATGTTCACATATTAATTACCTTTGCAAAAGTATTTGCACATTTTGAATCGTACTATAAAATTACAATACTACGTTCTTATTAGTTTGATATAGGCACGCGGCAACTTTATTGACAACAATCGAATAAAAAATGAATCCCAGTTTCAAGAGGACACATAAAATGAAATTAAATAAATTAGCCATGGTCATAGCCTGCTCTTTGGCTGTTACAGGTTGTGGCAAAGAAGATGGTACTAAGTTTGACACAGCACCAGCGGTTGCCGACCCACAAAGTGCAAAACCGACAGTAAGCAGCAGTGTTGAATACACTGAATCAGGTAGAGTAATGGTTACCAATGTAAGCGTGCACGACCCTTCTGTCGTTAAAGTTGACGACACTTATTATATTTTTGGTTCACACCTTGCTGCCGCTAAATCAACTGATCTCTTGAACTGGGAAATGATTTCGAGCCTTTCAGCTAACGCAGCCGTTAATGAAAGCCCATTATTTGATTACAACTACACAGCTGAAATTGCCGAAGGTATTGAATGGACAGACGGTTTTACAGGAAACTGGGCTGCCGATGTAATCAAAGCGCCAAATGGTAAGTTTTGGTTTTACTATAACCACTGTGCACAAGATAACCCAGATACACCAGATGTTGTTGATGAAGTATGCTGGAACCGCTCTTATCTTGGTTTAGCTGAAGCTGACAATATCGAAGGTCCTTATACAAACAAAGGTATTTTCTTACGCAGCGGTTATCGTACAGAAGCTGAGTTTGCAGCTTACCCACTTGATAATGGCCAAACAACATGGAATGGTGCCGTTGATCCTAACGCCATTGACCCTGCAGCCTTCTATGATGCTGATGGCAAACTTTGGATGGTTTACGGCTCATACTCTGGCGGTATTTTCGTGCTAGCAATGGACGAAGAAACAGGTATGCCAGAAGCAGGTCAAGGCTATGGTAAAAAGCTAGTAGGCGGCGACTTCCGTGCAATGGAAGGTGCATTTGTCATGTACAGCCCAGAAAGTGAATACTACTACTTATTCTACTCAGTAGCTGGTTTTGATCTTAATGGTGGCTACAACATCCGTGTTGCTCGCTCTAAAACACCTGATGGCCCTTACTTAGATAACGCAGGTAATGACATTGCAGCTATAGGCGGCCTAGAAGTCGGCGAAAAACTAATGGGCGGCTTTGAGTACACGCAAGAACTTGGCGAAACAGCGCCAGCATGGGGCTACCAATCACCAGGACATAACTCTGCTTACTATGATGAAGCAACTGGTCGTCACTTGTTAATAACGCATACACGCTTCCCACAAACGTCTACTGAGTTTCCTGCTGCATCAGAAGCACACCAAGTGCGTGTACATGAAATGTTCATTAACTCATTAGGTTGGCCAATGGCTTCACCGCAACGCTATGTGCCGCTTGAAGGCAACAACATGGTTGTGGCAGATGAGCTTTACGGTTATTACAAATTTATCAACCATGGCAATGATGTAAATACAGATGCTATTCGTTCAACACATATTGCACTTAACGAAGATCACTCAGTAACGGGTGATGATCCAGGTATCTGGTACATGATTGATGACTCAAGTATCAAGCTTGAGCTTGATTCAGGCACTTATTACGGAGTCGCAAAATGGCAATGGGATGATGCAACTAAAGCGATGGCCGTCACTGTATCAGCAACATCAAGCGAAGGTGCAACCATTTGGGCAACTAAGCGTGATGAAATTACGGATACTGAAAACGTACTGGGTACTGTTCAAAAAGCACTAGATATCAAAACTGAATTATCAATTGCTGACGAAGGCTACTCACTACCAACTATAGGTAAAGATGGTGCCTCAATTAACTGGGAAAGTAGTGATGAATACTACATCACCAGTGAAGGCTCTGTATTCATTCCAACACCAGACCGCGGTGATAAAGCGGTTACTTTAACTGCTAATATCTCTTTAAACGGCCAGAGCACTACTAAAACATTCAATGTCAACCTAAAAGCCCGCCCAGAATTTAAAAATGCAATTGCGCACTATGCATTTGAAGATTCACTTAGTGATGGCTTAGGTAACCTTGATGATGCGGGTGTAACAGATAACAACCTATCAAATGTGGGCGCTGGTACAGCGGCATATGTCGAAGGCCAAACTGGTAAAGCCTTTAACTTTGACGGTGCAACGGGTGTTCGTTTACCTGATGAGATAGTAACAGGCGATGAGTACACCATTTCGTATTGGTTTAAGCCAACAGTGCTAACAGATTTCTCTCCAACATTTTTTGCTGCAGCATCAGATGCACGCTGGATGAGTTTAATTCCGGGCAATACGCACTTTACATCAACACCGATGCTTTGGAGCCGTTACTTAGCTGATGATGGCACAGATATGTGGAACCAAATCATCTCTGACTCACCAGCGGTAATGGATTGGAATCATATTGCAATCACTTACGCTAATGGCACAGCAACACTTTATCGTGATGGTGTGCGTGCAGGTTCGATGCCTCGCCCTGATTTCTTTAGCGAACAAACAGGTAACTTTGCCCTTGGCGTGAACTACGGCTGGGACTTACCTTTCCAAGGTCAAATTGATGAATTCATCGTCTATGATTACGCGCTAAACGGTCTAGACATTAATGGTGCGGCTATCAATAACCTGACAGATCCGACTAAATTCGAGAGCTTCATTACTGATGCGCTTGATTTAGGTGATGTATCGGCAGTACGTGAAAGCTTTGAGTTACCACGTGTCGGTCCATTTGTGTCAGGTATTAGCTGGACGTCAAATAACGAAGAGTACTTAAAACTGGTTAATGGCACAGCTGTTGTGACACAACCAAGTGCCTCTGCTGGCGACCAAGTTGTAACATTAACTGCAACCATCAAGTACAAAGACTTTACTGATACTAAGTCATTCGATGTAACCTTAAAATCACTTGCGCCTGCTGAATACAGCTTCGAAGGTGACCTAAGTGCATTAAACGGTGCATATGCCGCGGGTAAACCAACCGGTGGTTTCATTAACAATACCGGTGGTAACGTAACTTTTGTTGACGGTGTTATTGGTCAAGCAGTATTCCTTGAAGGTTCAGGTGTTCGTTTACCAGATAACCTAATCACTACCAATGACTACTCAGTATCTATGTGGTTAAAACCTGAAACCTTCACTGGCTACACTACTGCGTTCTTCGCAGGTGCAAGTGCAGACACTTGGTTGAGCTTTGTGCCAGAAATGGATAACGGCTTAACTCGTTTGTGGGCAAATAACGGTGCCTTCTTCGATAATGCAGAACTAGATAGCCGTATTCCTGCAAAAGAATGGACACATGTTGCATTCACGGTTGATGGTACCAATGGTGATGTGTTGAAGATGTATGTTAACGGTGAACTACAGCTAGAAACCGATGGCTTCCCGCGTGTATTCACGGTTCCTGGTGAAACAAATGAGTTTGCACTCGGTGTTAACTATTGGGATACACCTTATAACGGTGCTATCGATGAACTGAAAATTTTCAACGGTGCGATTAGCGCTGAAGAAATAAAAGCACTCTACGATGCAGCTTCTGCACAGGAGTAAACTATTAAAGGTAAGCTGCCTTACCTAATAGTTTGTTGTCATAAAAAGCCAGACTCAGTCTGGCTTTTTTATACATTGAATACTTTTAAAAAACCGAATCACATTGTATTGTAATATTTATACTACAAATAAGGAGTGTTAATTATGCTGCGTATTTTCATTGCGACACTGTGCATAATGCCCTATCTATGCTCGGCAAAAATAATTGATTCAAAAGTACTTGATAACGGTGGAAACGGCCCATTTAATGCTGTTGTAACCAGCGATTCATCACTTGAAAACTATGTTATTTACCGCCCCAAAAACCTTTTAACTACAGTCAATAGCTCTTCAAAACTTCCCGTTGTTGTGTTTGCAAATGGTGGTTGTATGGACACCTCATATCCTTTTCAGAATATGCTTAGCAATATTGCTTCGCATGGTTATCTAGTTATCGCACTGGGTAAGATGCAATACAGCCTAGATGATAGACAACTCAATAAGGCCAGCAATGCGATGATCCCCAAAGCTATTGACTGGGCAACCGCTCAAACAGCCAACCCTCTTAGTGAGTTTTTCCAAAAACTCGACTTAAATAAAATAGCCATCGCTGGTCAGTCGTGTGGTGGGGCGCAACTTCTTGCCACAGCTACAGATAGAAGAGTAAGTAGTTATTTAATGTTTAATTCGGGCATTGCCGATATGACTATGGCCGATGCAAATGAACAATCACTAAAAAACCTGCATGCGCCGATAATTTATCTTGTAGGTGGGCCAACTGATATTGCAACGGACAATGCGAAACTTGACTATCAACGTATTAACCATGTGCCCATTATTTTTGCAAATCATCAAACCGCAGGTCATTCAGGCACGTTTGAACAACCTTATGGGGGCTCATTTTCAACCTTGGCTATAAAGTGGCTCGATTGGCAGCTAAAAAAGAACGACAGCAATGCATCACTTTTTTTGAGTTCACAAGATACCTCGTTTCCGCACTGGGATATCAAGGCTAAACAATTTTAGAAAAGGAATATCATGAACACACCAGCACGAATAAAAAAATTGATAACGTTAGTATTTTTCACATTATTAACTCATAACACACATGCATCACCACTGGAGCAAGTCAATGTTGAACAAGGTACGCTGGAAGGTGCTATTGAAGCTAATTTAACAGTTTTTAAAGGCGTGCCCTTTGCCAAGCCTCCCATAGGTGAACTGCGCTGGAAAGCGCCACAGCCTCCTACAAGCTGGCAAGGAGTCCGCGAAGCCAAAAAGTATGCACCCGCCCCCATACAGGCAGGTAACCCAGTTTCGGGGATCAGCGAAGATAGCTTGTATTTGAATATTTGGACACCCGCTAAATCAGCAAACGAGCAACTCCCTGTGTTTGTATGGATTTATGGTGGGGGATTTAGCTTTGGCAGCTCATCAGATCCTATTTTTGATGGCACTCAACTAGCGAATAAAGGTGTCATTGTCGTTTCAATCGCGTATCGAGTAGGCCAATTAGGCTTTTTAGCACACCCAGATTTAAATAAAGAAAGTAAAGCGGGGGTTTCTGGTAACTATGGCCTACTTGATCAAATTGCGGCTTTAAAATGGCTGAAAAAAAATATTAGTGCCTTTGGCGGAGATGCAAATAATCTGACCATTGCTGGTGAATCAGCTGGTGGAATTTCGGTCAGTATGCTTGCAGCATCTCCTTTAGCAGATGGTTTAATCAATAAGGTGATTTCACAAAGCGGTGGCTCATTTGGCCCAACTCGCACCACCAATTACCCTGGAGAAAACATGTCAACACTTCAGCAGGCACAAGCTGAAGGAGTCGACTATGTTAAACAATTTGGCGCATCATCAATTGCAGAGCTTCGAAAAATGGATGCCAATAAGTTTATCCCTAAAGGCTGGTCATTACCTGGCGGGTGGCCAATTGTTGATGGTTATGTCATTAAAGGCGATCAATATAAACTTTATCAACAAGGACTATTCAATGATGTGCCCGCACTTATTGGTTATAACTCTGATGAAGGATTAAGCTTTGTATGGGATCCTGATGTGAATAAGTTTGTAAATGGAATCAAAAAGCGCTACGGCCCTTTTGCTGAAAGATTATTGGACGCCTACCCTGTTGCCAAAAACAGTATACCTCGTAGTGCTCGTAACCTCGTTCGTGATGTAGCTTTTGGCTGGCATACTTGGAGCTGGGCAAAGTTACAAACACAATACGGTAATGCGCCAGTGTACCTGTACTACTTTGATCATCACCCTAAACGAAAGCAAGGTGAAAAAGATGAAGACCATGGTTCCGCTCACGGTCATGAAATTGCGTACATGTTTAAGAACTTGAACAAGTCTGATCCAAATATCACGCAAGATGACTTAAAAATGTCAGAAGCAATGGCAACATATTGGACTAACTTTGCAAAAAACGGCCACCCTAATAATGATACATTACCTAACTGGCCTGCTTTTGATAATGGAAAATCCACTACCATGTACTTTCAAGAACAGCCAAAAGTCGGACCTGTACCCGACAAAGACTTGCTCAATGTACTTGATAGTTACTTTAAATGGCGTCGTACCCCAGCAGGCGAGAAATGGGCAAATAATGTAGCCAATTAAATATCCACCTTACTGATGTGCGGTTTTAAATTTTAAACCGACACATCAGTGACCCAGGAAGCTTCTGCAGAAAACTACATGACATTTCAGGTATCAGGGTTGTAATCTAGATAATATATTTTCTAAAGCTTTAGTACCCCTTGCCGATACATAGCTACCTTTACCTTTCATCGCTCTCATTATGGCTATTAACTCATTAGCAAATGCGTTAACTATCTCAAACGCAGATACAGCAAGCAGTAATACCAGTTCAAAAGTAGACTACAAACTCAGCAGCCAAGAGATGAATACACTCTCTGGTCGTGAAGTAGAGCCCACTAAAAAAGATGAAATAACCAGAGAACTCCCCGCGCATATTCGCAAAATGGTTGAGCAACTAGAAAAGCTCAAAGAGCAACTCGAACTTGCCAAAGAGCAATTAGCCAAACTGCAAGCGCTCAAAAACCAAGAAGATGAAGCTGTAAAAGTGCAAGTTGAAACGCAGACCAAGATGGTTATGGAAATCCAAACGCAAATAATGACTCTTAGCCAATCAATTAGCGACGCGCTTAAAGAAGCAGGTATCAGCGACCCTGGACTGCTAATGAGTGTTTTGGTATAAAACTTTAGAATTTAGGCTTTAAACAGTATTGATTACGCCCGTTCTCTTTGGCTTCATACAGGTTTTCGTCAGCCTTTAAGAAAAGTCTCTTCCAATCTCTTGGAGATTCCGGAACAGTCACCCCACCAATTGAGATAGTTAAATAACCACTCGGTGAGTCTTCATGGGGTATATGCTCTTCGTGCAATAGGTCTATTATTCGTTTTGCCACCAACTGACAACCATCATGATTAGTATGCGGAAGAACTATGGCAAACTCCTCACCACCCCAGCGTGAAATAAAATCTGTATCGCGTGCTAATGCCCTTTTGACGGTGTTAGTAACTGATACAAGTGCTGCATCACCAGCCAAGTGACCATAACGGTCGTTATATTTTTTAAAATAATCAATATCCAGCAGTAATACTGATACTTCGGGTGACTCATGTCTTGCACTCAGTTGATTCATCACCACTTCTAAATAGCGTCGATTAAAAACTTTAGTGAGCGAGTCAATCATTGAGGCTTCTTTATGCTGCTCAAGCAAGGCACTGTATTTTAGTTCTTTTTCTACACGCTTTTGCAGCGTTATAGCACTGTATGGCTTAGCAATAAAATCATTGCACCCTGCGTCCCAAAACTTATATTCAAAGCTTGTATAATTTTCGCCCGTTAACATGATTATGGGTGTATGCTCAAACGCAGGAACGCTGCGAATACTCTGGCAAAGATCAATACCATCCATACCGGGCAATCGGTAATCAAATAAAAAAAGTGATACTTTTAAATCACCTAATTGCTCTAACAATTCCTCAGCATTTGAGAAGCGCCTGACATTGTATTTAGGTGATAGCACTTTGTTGATAATTGTAAAATCAAGATCACTGTCTTCCACCAAAACAACATTACTTTCAAGTGTTGCTTTATTCAGATCTTTTTCTGCTTTTTTTCGTAACTTATTAAGCGAACTATCCATATAAAGTTTACCCCTATTGGTTCACCGTTGAGGGTAGTTTGCATTATCGGGATTTTCAAGTTACGACAGATAGCAAGGCTTCCAACCTGTGAATAATGACTTTTAGGTTTGGACTGTGCCTTCCCGGCTATAGCCAATTTTCCGCTTTCTAACTTATCTCATAAAACCCAAAAAGGGTCCAAAATCCAGTAAATATGCGGGCTCTGAATTATCGAGCACGCAAATACGAAACTTCCTTAGCAGCAAAAATAAGTGTTATTTAGGGTCATTGTAGTTACATTTAATAGCTGTTAAAACGACTTACTTTGTTCAATAAATCAACAACATAAACTTAACCACTTAACCTACATAGCCACTTTGCGAACTCAATTGCAAAGACCGCTCAAATAAAAAACAACACTTAAATCCCACCAAAAAGCCCTACCTAGCACTTTGTCAGTATAGAAATTAACCAACTCATTCGTATTATGAATTCACCCTATGAACGAAGTGAGGGCGTCTTATGCGTCAAATTTTATTACTTTCTGTAAATGGATTTACGCTACAAAAACTGTTTTTACTGACATCGTTATTGGTGTGTTTTTTCACCTCAGCTGAAGAAACAAGCCCTATCTCAACAGCGAGAGCATGGTTAACCTTGGTTGATTCTGGAGAATACCACGAGAGCTGGAAACAAGCCGATCAGGTCTTTCAAAGCACCACGCCCAAAGCTCGCTGGCAAACGGCCTTAAATCAAATACGCGTTCCTTTAGGCCGAGTTATGTCTCGCACCTATTTTGGCACAGCAAAATATGACTCATTACCCGGTCTGCCAAATGGTGAGTATTTAGTGGTCAAGTTTCAAACCGAGTTTATGAATAAAGAGGCAGTAGTTGAAACGCTCAGCCTAAGCAAAGCCGCCGATGGCTGGCATCCATTAGGTTATCTGATCGATTAGTTTAGAGCAGCGCAAAGCGCCCTTGAGTTTTGTGCTGTAAGATTTATCGGCAGTCAAAATGCTTATCTGCGGGAAAATAAACCGCACAATTGATGAATAGTATTTATTGTTCGTCGCCGTAACATAAAAACACTTCAAGACGAATTCAATAAACAACAAGTAAATGGAATTGCTATGAGAAAAACGCTCTTATTGATCACTTTTTTAAGCTGCTTTTGTGTAAACGCTGAAGAACTCGAGGTTATAAATCGCGCTAAAAGCTGGCTCGTATTAATTGATAATGGTCAGTATCAGCAAAGCTGGCAGCAAACAGACTCATTGTTTAAACGAGCAATGCCGCAAAGTAACTGGAGTAACGTGTTAAAACAAGTTCGTGTCCCACTTGGCAAAGTGATTTTACGTAAGAATTTAAGCCTGATGAAGTACGATTCTTTACCCGGAACACCTGATGGCGAATACGTGATCATTCAGTTTCAAAGCCAGTTTATAAATAAAGAGCACACCATTGAAACAATTAGCCTCAGTAAAAATAGTGGCCAGTGGCAACCTATAGGTTATTTTATTAATTAGGGGTTTGCAGTGGTTTAGATGGATTATGTTGGGTTTCGCTTCGCTCAAACCAACCCGAAGAATGAGCAGAACAAGTGATGTAGTAGGCGTCAGTATCAATGCAGTACGATTCACCATTCAGATAGAGGGTTACAGTATTGTTCACGGGTATATCAAATCAAGTAAAGCTTAGTGGAAATGGCATTACTCCATCGATGACCGATGGCTATGATTGCTATCAAAATGCATTGACGGAGCGCATTAATGGCATATTGAAGCAAGAATTCTTACTCTATAAATGCCAAAATCTGAAAGAGCTACGTGAACTCGTCGAAGAATCAATATTAATATACAATGAAATGAGGCCGCATTTGAGTTTAGGAATGGAAACCCCAAACCAAGTGCATAAAAAAGACCAGGATCAAAAGCTACTGGCCTTCAATTAAAACCGTCAACGTATTTTAGGACGAGACATCCGCTAAAAAATAACGTTAATATCATCCATTCCCTCCAACAAATATTTTTAGCCCATATGTCCTGTAGAGCAAACTCTAAACATGTTTGCCTATTTAGCATCACCCATTAAAGTTTGTGCTGCAAGTTCATGTAGGCTAAGTTATGTTTTACTGCCTTTTTGTAAAAGCCCAATTGTTTTAGTGCAAATCGTTTTAGCTTGTTCATAATCATATTCAGTTAGTCGTCAATGTTGCCGACAACTGAACTTTAGAATATTCGCTCAACCATTACAAACGATATAAATCCACCCAATAAATGAAGAAAGTTAACCTATAGACTTTGAGTAGCTCCATTATCATAGACATACACCTGATAAATTAATATTGATAGAAAGGTAGTTTGTTTGAGCTTATAACGTTCAATACATAATTTAATATAGGGCAAGTTTAGAGCTAAAACTCGACTAATTAAAAACATTAATCGTTGTTAAGAAAGGCTTTTATTCAGTTTCAAGGTTTGATTTAAAACTAAAGAATGAAAATCTAACTCTTTAATTTTTGGGGCTTTGATTAGCTCTTTCTTAAAATTTAGCTTGAGGTACGCTGTTATGACTACAACAAAAAGTGAGTTTAGCCGCTTGATACATTGGTTCAATTCGTTGGAAAAATGGAGCTGTTGTATGGCGTTAACAAGGGATGCTCCTCTCTACTGAAAAGAAACTAGCCCTTGTTAATAATGAGTTCAAAGTCGAGCCGTTCTCTAACAGCTAGAAACACATTACTTTACTGCTTTTACACCTTCAGGTGTTTGTAACACCCGTTTAATTGACCCATCTTTATTGTAATAAAGGTAATCAATCGCCATAGAACGGCGGTAGCTGCTGCCTGTGTTAGGGTGCTGCATCATACCATTGTGATAAAAAAAGTAAGTACTGCCTTTGTAATCAATTATACCTTGGTGAATGGTATTGCTATTTGCCGCACCTTCAGCAATGATACCACCATAAGTCCACGGCCCTTCTATGCTTTTTGACGTTGAGTAGGCTGTTCTTTCAGGAAAGCCAGCTGCGTATGTTAAGTAGTAAGTATCACCACGCTTATGGATCCATGGTGCTTCAGTAAAGTTTTTTACTTGCTCATCCGCAATCACATGGATCTCACCATCTAGCTCTGTCATGTTTGGTTTTAACTTCGCGTAATAAGCTTTTTGATTCCCCCAAAATAACCATGCTTGACCGTCGTCATCAATGTAAGCAGCGGGATCGATATCATCCCAACTAATATCAGTCGCTTTGGTCATGTCGTTGGTGACAAGTGCAGAGCCACGTGCATCTTTAAATGGACCTGTCGGTGAATCGCTTACCGCAACACCAATCGCTTTACCGTGTATGGTTTTATGATCGCTGGTCGTATACCAATAAAATTTTCCACCTTTTTCAATAACATGCCCTGCCCATGCCGAACCTGAAGACCAGCTAAAGTCGGTCGGCTTTAATGGCGAACCATGAGCAGTCCAATTGACCATGTCAGTTGAAGAGTAAACTAACCATTCATGCATCGTATAGCCTTCATCAGGCTTAGCTTCGTCTCTACCTACATACACGTAGACTGTGTCGTTATGCACTATTGGCGCAGGGTCTGCAGTAAATGTGTCAGTGATAGCAGGATTAGCTGCTATGGTAGAGAATGCATAAACTGCCGCTACAATAAATAAGGCATTTTTTATCATGGTTTTTCCCTTTTTGTATTGTGTTGAAAAAAGCCACCGGTAAGACAGTGGCTTTGGTTGAGTCGATTTTTTACTTATAACTTAATTTGGTTCACGCAGATGGAACACTTGGCACTTGTTACCTAAATCAGGTTGTTGTGCGAAGTTAGTGTTTTCAGCTAAACCACAGTTACTTAAACCAAGCGCTTGTTTTGTGTAGCGGTTGAGTAGCATCACGCCACCACCTTCTACTGGAGCAATGCGCCACTGTGCTGTTTTCGCTGCACAAGAGGCCATTTCTACGTTGGCACCTGGTACTAAGGCGTTATCAGCTACTGCAGCGCAGAACTCGCTGTCAGCGCTTTGTTTAAGGCTCACATAACCTGTATCTGTTGGTGTGAAGAACCACTGTTGTGCATCTTTATGCGTATAGGCTTGTTGCTCAACATTGGTACCCACTTTAACCGTACCGGCCACGCTAAGTGCTTTACCGCTTTGTTGGCTTAATACTACAACACTACCCATAGGGCGTAATTGCCAGTCGCCACACGCTGTTGCGTCGCTTTGCTGTAAAACTGCTTGGTTTTGTGCAGCAGAACAGCCCGCAACCGCTAATGGCTTGCCTGTGTAACGGTTAGTAATAGATACATTACCATCTGTGCTTGGTGCTACTTTCCATTGCTGGCAGAAGTTATTGCGCCATGCTGCAGATTGCACTTTAGCGTTATCGGCATCATTACAGTTTTCAAGCTCTAAAAACTTGCTATCTTCACGGTTAGCTAAACGAACAAAACCATCTGTTGTTGCATCAATAACCCATTGACCATTGGTGCTCGCACACTGACGTTGCACAGCACGTGCATCTTGTGGATCAGCTGCAATATCTAAACATAAGCCGCTTGTTGCATTCACTAATTGGTAGCGCTGACCTTGCACTCGTGTTATCAGTGGACCGTATTCACCTGATGGCGGTGCTACTTCAACGCCTGGTGTTAATGGTTTACCAAAGCTTGGCGTGCCATCGTCATTCCAAGTAAATTTTTGTGCGCGTAATGAGCGAGTCGCACTACAACCGTGCTCTACCGAATCATTACCGTGATAAACTAACCAATCTTCTGTGCCGTCTGGCGATGTGAAAAAGCCGTTGTGGCCAGGGCCAAACACTTCTTCTGTACGCTCAAATACTGGCTTGTCGTATTTTTTCCAGCTGCTCGCTTTAAGCGGATCGTCACCAACAAGTTCAAGCATGCCTAGTTTGTAATCTGGCGTATTACAGAAGCTTGCTGAGTACGTCATAAACGTACGGCCATTGTGCTGTAAAATTTCAGCGCCTTCAGTTACTTTACGACCACTGATTTCCCAATCTAGCTCAGGACGCGTGATCACCGTATGCGGTGAATTCTCTTTCAGTGTCCATGGGTTTTCCATTTCAGCAATAATGTTTAATTGCTGATCGCCTTGCCATTGTGAGTAGATCACATATAGCTTGTCTTTATACGTTAGGTAGTTACCGTCGATGTTCCATACGTTAGGCATTAATGCGCCCTTGTATTCGTATGGGCCCATAGGATCATCACCAGCACTTTCTAATACATTTAAGTGTTGGTTATCTAAAGTGCCATCAGTACCAGCTGTGTACATCATGTACCAACGGTAGCCGTTTGGTCCTTTTAGGCGGTGGAACTCAAACGCCCAAAAGTTACAACAGCGCTCAGGGTTTGAATCAGACCAAACATTGACAGGGGTTGCATCAGCAAGGCCAGCTAGTGTTGGTGATTTACGCATCACTAACTCAGATGTCCATGTTGTTGTGGTCAGGTAATAGTTACCATCCCAGTACTCAAGCCATGGATCGGCGCCATTTGGAAAAAGTGGATTGGTAAAAATACCATTATCTTGGATTGGTGCTTTTGCTGCGGCTGCGACATCTGCTTTGGCTGTGTTGTCTTCAGCCGTAGTCTGACAGCCCGTCAGAGCACCAAACGACAAGGCAAATAGGCTAGCTAAACCAGCCTTTTGCATTGCGCTTTTAAGCTTTGTTGTTTTCACGATTGTGTTCCTTTATTTTGTACCAAATTCGTACACGATGCGTGTTGAATACACGTCACCCGGTAATAATGTTGTGCTTGGGAACGTTGGCTGATTTGGTGCATCAGGGAAATGCTGTGGCTCTAAACAAAAACCACTTCTGAAATTATGCACTAAGCCAGACGCTTGCACAGTACTACCGTCTAAGAAGTTACCTGAATAAAACTGTACTGCAGGCTCTTCTGTGTAAACTGTTAACGTACGGCCAGAGTTTGCTTCGTAAACCGTAGCAGCTTCAATAAGCTCATTGCTTGGCGTGTCTTTAAGCACAAAGTTATGGTCATAACCTTTACCAAGTTTCAGTTGTTCGTTGCTTGCTTTGATATCTTGACCGATTGCTTTAGCTGTACGGAAGTCAAACGGTGTGCCAGCCACATCCATCACCTCACCAGTTGGGATCAAGCCGCCATCCACAGGCGTAATTGCTTTTGCGTTAATTTGCATTTGGTGATCAAGAATGTCGCCTTTACCCGCTAGGTTGAAGTAGCTGTGCTGTGTCATATTGATGATAGTAGGCTTGCTTGTTGTAGCAATAAACTGCATATCTAGCGTGTTGTTGTTCGTTAGCGTGTAAGTCACTTCTGTCGTCACTTCACCCGGGTAGCCTTGGTCACCATCAGGGCTCACTAAGCTTAAGGTAACACCTGCGCTGTTTTGCCTCGTGAACGGTGTCATGTTCCACACTTTTTTATCGAAACCTTGCACACCACCGTGTAAATGGTTGTCACCATCGTTGGTTGCTAATTGGTATTCAGTGCCATTTAACGTGAATTTACCGTTTGCGATACGGTTACCAAAACGACCGATGATTGCACCGTAGTAAGTTGTCGCTTTTGTGTACGCTTCTAGGTTATCTAAACCGAGAACAATATTACCCATTTCACCTTTTGCATCAGGTGTTTCAATACGCGTGATAATGCCGCCGTAGTTGATTACATCAACACTAATACCATTGCTGTTAGTCAGCGTTACTTGATTAACTGGCGTTTGATCAGCGAGTACGCCATAGGCCGTCATTGATGCTGAAGGGGAAGTAGTCATATTGTCTCCTTGATGAGCACAAGCTGGTGTAAGGGCAATCCCACATGTCACCAACAATGCATAAAGCCCGCGCGACTTTTTCGTGTTCGAACTGGCTGTTTGATGAGTTGTTTTTAAACCTTGGAAAACACATTGCAATGACATATGAATAACCTTTTTGTAATTGTATTTATAGTTTTATAATACAAATAAGGGTGCCATTGCAAATTTAATCGCTAAAGTTGGATTTTTCCGTCTTTCACCATGATGCAATCCATTCCCGCACTTTTGGCAGCTTGATAGCCAATTTGCGTGTCTT
Organism: Pseudoalteromonas sp. Isolate3; assembly: GCF_022398505.1. Lineage (NCBI taxonomy): Bacteria > Pseudomonadati > Pseudomonadota > Gammaproteobacteria > Alteromonadales > Pseudoalteromonadaceae > Pseudoalteromonas > Pseudoalteromonas sp. Isolate3. Next base: position 19,505 of record NZ_JAKEVN010000009.1, read on the forward strand.
CAAACACCACACACAGGCTTGGCTCAACACCTAATTGCTCTGCCACTTTTAAGAATGTTTCAGGGTTTGGCTTGCCTTTACTTACATCACTGGCAGTCACTAACGCTCCAATTTTATCTATTAAATTTGTATCAGTTAAATGATCAATTGCATGTTCGCGGTCAGCACCTGTGCCCACACCCATCGGTAATACACCATGGTACTTTTCAAGTACTGCGACGGTTTCGTCAATCACTAGCGGTTGGTGCTGTAAATCAACCCAAAATTGGTGTTTATCTTTTGCCACAACTAGAGGGTCATGATCTAAGCCAAATTTTTCATTAAGCATTTCAATTGTTTTAACGGTCGGAATGCCACCTAAGCTGTACATGTAGTCGTAATCGAATGGATAGCCATAGGCTTCGCAAGCTTTCTGCCATGCCTGTAAGTGACTGCCCATTGAGTCAATTAAGGTGCCATCCATATCAAAAATAATGCCTTGGTAGGCGCTTAAATCGATCATATCTACTCCTAAAAAGTTTCGCTTCACAATAGCATAAGCCAGCGAAGAGCGTGGCTCATCACTGGCTTAATCGACAACAAAATTTGGGGTGAACGTGCTCACACACAGCACGCTCTAGTACATAAAGTACTAATTCTTACAGGCCACGTTTTAGCATGTAGTAAGCTGCGTTATGACGAAGCTCTGTTTTGAAACCACGGATCGTCGTATCGTTATCGATGATCATCGTTTCAACGCCAGCCATTTCAGCAAAATCGACAATCATATCGGTTGTTACTGCTTGGCTGTATGCAGTGTGGTGTGCACCACCGGCGTGGATCCATGCAGCTGATGCTACAGATAGATTTGGTTTTGGTTCCCAAAGCGCTGAAGCAACCGGTAAGTGAGGTAAATCAGCTGGCGGAGCCACTGTATCTACTTCGTTAATTAGAATACGGAAACGGTTACCCATATCAATTGGTGATACGTTGATTGCAGCACCCGGTTTTGCAGTAAACAATAAACGACCTACATCACATTTCACACCGATCGTGTGTTGGTGAACTTCAAGACGTGGTTTTTGCGCTGCAATTGAAGGACACACTTCTAACATGTGCGCGCCAAGCACTTGGTCAGTCTCACCCATGTTGTAAGTGTAATCTTCCATGAATGAACAACCGCCATCACGGCCTTCACCCATTACTTTCATGATGCGAACCATAGCAGCTGTTTTCCAGTCACCCTCACCACCGTAACCATAGCCTTTCGACATTAGGCGCTGTGTAGCAAGACCCGGAAGACCAGAAAGACCTGATAAGTCTTCAAAACAGTTTGTGAATGCTTTAAAGCCGCCTTTCTCTAAGAAGCGCTCCATACCAAGCTCTAAACGTGCTTCGTTGCGTAGCATTTTCACTGCGTAATCGTCTTGTAGCGTTTCGTCAGCAATTACGTAGTCTTGCTTATAAAGCTCTAACTGCGCATCAACTTCTTCTTCAGTGATGGTATCAACCACTTTTACAAGCTCAGCGACACCAAACGCGTGTACTTCATAACCAAATGTAATTTGTGCTGAAACTTTGTTACCTTCAGTCACCGCAACTTGACGCATGTTGTCGCCAAAACGCGCAACTTTAAGTGTTTGGCTTTCTGCCCAACCTTTTGCCGCACGACACCAGTCATCTAACTGCTGTTGTACATCAGCACGTTGCCAGTGACCCGCAACAACTTTACGCTCTTTACGCATGACAGTACCGATGAAACCGAACTCACGGTCACCGTGTGCACTTTGGTGCGTATTCATGTAATTCATGTTGATGTCAGACCAAGGAAGGGCTGCATTGAACTGAGTATGAAGGTGTAACCAAGGCTTACGTAATTCGCTTAGGCCAGCAATCCACATTTTCGCAGGCGAGAAAGTGTGCATCCATAATACTAAACCAACACAGTTAGGATCCGTATTTGCCGCCTGGCAAACAGCATGAATTTCTTCAGGTGACTTAACTGTAGGCTTACATACCAAGTTTACCGGTAGATTCGCTTCGCTGTTTAAGCCCGCTACAATTGCGTCGCTGTCTTTGGCAACCGTTTCTAACACCTTAGGACCATAAAGATGTTGTGAGCCGGTAACAAACCAGACTTCTTTCGTCATCGTCGTCATGTTAATAATCCTCTAAATTCTTGCTATTTGCTCTGACCGTAATACGCGTTTTTACCGTGCTTACGTAGATAATGTTTATCCATCACTGCTTTTTTAAGTTCAGCTGCGTGTGGATCTAAAGTGCGTGTTAAATACGCCATGCGTGCAATCTCTTCGAGTAGCGCGGCATGGTATACAGACTGAGCGGCATCTTTACCCCACGTAAAAGGCGCATGACCCGCAACAATCACCATAGGTGCAGCTTTCGGATCGCGGTCTTGATACGCATCAGTAATTTGAATACCGGTTTCTAATTCATAATCGCCATTCACTTGCTCATCGGTTAGCTCACGAGTACAGGTGATGTCACCGTGTACATAGTCAGCGTGAGTTGTGCCAAGGCAAGGAATGCTTTGTTTTGCTTGCGCCCATGCAGTTGCATAGGTCGAATGGGTGTGTGTTACACCGCCAATTGCATCGAAGTGACGATATAAATGAACATGTGTTTTTGTGTCAGAAGACGGACGCATAGACCCTTCAACAATGTTGTTTTCAAGGTCGACGATCACCATGTCGTCGGCCTTCATTTGGTCGTACGATACACCACTTGGTTTAATCGCAATCACGCCTTTGTCTCGGTCGATTTGCGATACGTTACCAAAGGTATAAATTACTAAGCCACGACGTTGCAGCTCCATGTTCGCTTCATAGACTTCACGTTTTAGTTCAGTAAAACTCATGCCTTGTCTCCGTTTACATAGCTTGCAAGTGCTTGGTAGTTAGCATAAAGCTCGTCATACACAGCAACGCGCTCAGGGTTTGGTAAGTACTGATGACATACTGACGACGCCATCACTTTTTGAGCATCTGCCACTGTTGCGTGCTCACCCGCAGCAACCGCAGCCATAATTGCCGCACCTAATGCACAACTTTGCTCACTTTCTAAAACGTCGATTGGGCAGTTCCAAACATCAGCACAGGTTTGCATTACGTAGTCTGATTTTTTAGAAATACCGCCGATAACAACTACTGACTCGATTGGCACGCCCTCGCTACGAAAGCGCTCAGTGATAGCACGTGCGCCAAAGGCTGTTGCTTCAACAAGCGCTTTGAAGAATTTAGGTGCATCAGTGCCCATTTTTAAGCCTGTTAATGCCATGGCAACGCTTTGGTCAGCATCTGGCGTACGACGACCATTTACCCAATCAAGCGCAGTTACGTCGCTGCTTGATACAGGCAGTGCTGCCGCCGCTTTTGATAAATCAACTAAGATTGAGTCTTCTAGCTTGTTAACTAACGCTTGCTCAGCGTCAGATAGATTTGTAAGTTGGCGGGTTGGCCAAAGTACTAAGTTCTTGAACCATGCGTATAAATCACCAAATGCAGATTGACCAGCTTCTAAGCCAATTAACCCTGGGATCACCGAGCCATCAACTTGACCACAAATACCCTTAACGCAAGTATCACCTAGCTGCTCTTGAGACGTTACTGTGATGTCACACGTTGAGGTACCCATTACTTTGGTTAGCACACCAGGGCGAACATTGGCTGCTACTGCCCCCATGTGACAATCAAATGCACCGTAACCAACAACGATACCTTGTGGTAAACCAAGCTTCTCGGCCCACTCAGCAGTTAAGTTGCCAGCAACTTGGTCGCTTGGCTCTGTAGTTGTATTTAACGTATCAACAACACCATCTAATAGTGGATCGATATTGCTGAAGAAACTGTTTGGTGGGAAACCGCCCCATTGCTCGTTCCACATTTGTTTGTGGCCAGTTGCACAACGACCTAACTTTAATGCTTCAGGGTGTGTTGTACCGCACATTAGCGCGGTCATCCAATCGCAGTGCTCAACCCATGAATAAGTGGCTGCTTTAACACTGCTATCAACGCGGAAAATATGTAATGCTTTGGCCCAGTACCACTCAGAAGAGTAGATACCGCCCATGTGTGAAAGGTAGTTCACATCGTTGTTAGTTGCAGCTGCAGTGATTTCATTTGCTTCTTTAATAGACGTATGGTCTTTCCACAAAATGAACATTGCATTTGGGTTTTCTGCAAATTCTTCAGTTAATGCCAGTGGTGTACCTTGGCTATTAATTGCTACAGGTGTTGAGCCAGTCGTATCAAAGCTCATACCCACTACTTTGTCTGCAGTACCTGCTGGAACTTGTGACCAAAGACCATTTACTACTTCTACAAGGCTATCGATATAGTCTTGTGGATGCTGACGAAACTGATCTTTACTTGGGTCACAATATAAACCTTGTGCCCAGCGCGGGTAGTTTACTAAATGGCTGGCAAGTTCTTCACCAGTCGCAACATCAACGAGTAATGCTCTTACCGAGTCCGACCCGTAGTCTAATCCCAACGTATAACGAGACATAATTACCTTTCACTAATTGCTTACTAACATTGTTAGTCATTATCTTTATTTGTATGATAATATCAACAATACCAGATTGTAAAGGTATTATAAAAATATTATTAACAGGATTATTTGCTGCTGACGGGCGATTTTTTGCGCAGTTTCTCTGGAAGATTAGCTTGTTTTTTCAGCACAAATAATAGGTTAAAGCCACTACATTAACTTTTGTATGATAAGAATGGGATAACTATGTCTAGTCAATTAGAACAACTTAAAGCAGTGACAACCGTTGTTGCTGACACGGGTGATTTTGAAGCAATCAACGAATATAAACCGCAAGATGCAACAACAAACCCATCACTCATCTTAAACGCGATTCAAATTGAGAAATATCGCCCACTCGCTGCAGAAGCCGTATCATGGGCAAAAGCACAAAGCAGTGACGCAGCTGAAGTTGTAACAAAAGCAGCTGACAAACTAGCGGTATTAATTGGCTCTAAATTAATGGAGCAAGTGCCAGGTTTAGTTTCAACAGAAGTTGATGCGCGTTTATCATTTGATACTCAGGCAACCATTGATAAAGCACTTGAGCTTGTTGCTCTATATAAAGAGCAAGGCATCGACACATCGCGCGTGTTAATTAAAATTGCTTCAACATGGGAAGGTATTCAAGCGGCTAAAGTACTTGAAGCAAAAGGTATTCGTTGTAACCTAACGCTGGTATTTGCATTTGCTCAAGCACGTGCTTGTGCCGAGGTGGACGCTTACCTAATTTCACCATTCGTTGGCCGTATTCTTGATTGGTACAAAGCACAAGATGCAAGCGCTGATTTCGACGGTGCTAACGATCCGGGCGTTAAGTCAGTCACGCATATCTACAACTACTTCAAAAAGCACGGCTATGACACGATTGTAATGGGCGCGAGTTTCCGTAACATCGGTGAAATCCAACAATTAGCAGGTTGTGACCGTTTAACTATCAGCCCTAAGCTACTTGCTGAACTAGCTGCAACTGACGCACCATTAACTCAAAAACTATTACCAGCAACAGAAAAAGCAGAAGCGCCAGCAGCAATGACTGAGCAGGCTTTCCGCTGGGAAATGAATGAAGATGCCATGGCAACTGAAAAACTAAGCCAAGGTATTCGTCAGTTCGCAATTGACCAAGAGAAACTAGAGTCAATCTTAAGCGAATTAGTTTAAACAGACGATTTGAATAGAAAAAAGCCCGCAAACCTAGGTTTGCGGGCTTTTTTATTACCTGCACATCATTACAAATGCAGGCTTATCGTGTTGCGATTACGATAATTTTTCGCAAGCCCCATTATTCAGCAAGTAATGCGTTTGCTTTTGCAACTAGGTTTGCCACTGTGAAACCAAAGTGCTCAAGCAATACTGCGCCAGGCGCTGACTCACCAAATGTATCCATGCCTAGTACATCACCATCTTGGCCAACATACTTAAACCAGAAGTCACGGTGCGCAGCTTCAACAGCAATCTTTGGTGTACCAGTTGGTAGCACGCTTTGACGGTATGCTTTGTCTTGGCTGTCAAACTGATTCGTTGATGGCATAGATACAACGCGAACTTGCTTGCCTTGTGCTGTTAATTCAGCAGCGGCATTCACAGCAAGTTCAACCTCAGAACCCGTTGCAATAAGAATAAGCTCTGCAGCTTGTTCGCTATCAACAAGTACATAACCCCCTTTTGCAATGTCAGCAACTTGCTGTGCATCACGAGCCATTGCTTTTGTACCCTGACGGCTGAAGATCAGTGAACTTGGGCCGGTTTCTTTTAATAACGCTTGGCGCCAAGCTACCGCTGTTTCAGTTTCATCACATGGACGCCATGCAGTCATATTTGGTGTCATGCGAAGGTTAGCGATTTGCTCGATTGGTTGGTGAGTTGGACCATCTTCACCTTGACCAATTGAGTCATGGGTATACACAAAAATGCTCTGTGCTTTCATTAATGCTGCCATGCGTACTGCATTACGTGCGTATTCCATAAACATTAAGAAGGTTGCGCCAAATGGGATAAAGCCACCATGTAATGCAATACCATTCATGATTGCGCTCATACCAAACTCACGTACGCCATAGAATACGTAGTTACCATCAGCTGCATCTTGTAAGCCTTTTGCTTCTGGCCATAAGGTCAAGTTAGAACCTGCAAGGTCAGCAGAGCCACCCATTAGTTCAGGAAGCTGGTTAGCAAAGAAAGTGATCGCATTTTGTGATGCTTTACGTGTCGCAATGTTTTGCATGTCAGCTTGGCATTTAGCAATGTACTCATCAGCTAATTCAGCAAAGTTAGCTGGTAATGCTTTTTCCAAGACACGACGAGTATATTCTTTTGCAAGTTCAGGATGTGCTTTGCTATAAGCTGCAAACTTTTGCTGCCATGCACCTTCAAGCTCTTGTCCTTTCGCTTGATTATTCCACTCGTTATAAACCTCTTGTGGAACTTCAAATGCTGGGTGTGGCCAGTTTAGCTGTTCACGTACTGCGGCAATTTCGTCGTGACCAAGTGGTGCGCCGTGACAGTCGTGGCTACCTGATTTATTTGGCGAGCCAAAACCAATCACTGTTTTACAACAGATTAGTGTTGGTTGCGTGGTGTTGCTTTGTGCCGCTTCGATTGCATCAGCAATCGCATGCATATCGTGGCCATCAACATCACGAATAACTTGCCAACCGTAAGATCCAAAACGTGCAGGTGTATCGTCGGTGAACCAACCTTCTACTTCACCATCGATAGAGATGCCATTGTCATCCCAGAATGCGATTAGCTTGCCTAGACCTAAAGTACCTGCCAGCGAACATACTTCGTGCGAGATACCTTCCATTAAACAACCATCACCCATAAAGCAGTAAGTGAAGTGATCAACAATATCAAACTGTGGCTTATTAAATTGCGCTGCTAAGGTTTTTTCAGCGATGGCCATACCAACCGCGTTAGCAATACCTGAACCTAATGGACCTGTAGTTGTTTCAACACCCGGAGTGTAACCATATTCTGGGTGACCCGGTGTTTTAGAATGAAGCTGACGGAATTGCTTAATATCTTCGATGCTTACGTCGTAACCGCTTAGGTGTAACAATGCATATTGAAGCATTGAACCATGGCCATTTGATAACACAAAGCGGTCACGGTTAGACCAGTCTGGATTTAGTGGATTATGACGGTGAAAGTTTTGCCACAATACAGCTGCAATATCAGCCATACCCATAGGCGCACCTGGGTGGCCAGAGTTAGCTTGTTGAACGGCATCGACAGCAAGTATGCGAATAGCATTTGCAGATTGAGAACTAGGCAGAGTCATCTAATTAGCTTCCTGTTAATATTATAATATAATTAATATCGCAAAAACTCACCCAAATAGCAACTTAATAAACCGCCAGCCCCCGTACTAGGAGAGCTAGCTGTCTATTTATTGTTAGTTATAAATACTTCAACCAAGGCTTATTAGCCTTACGTTTATATTCACTAAACTTCTTGGTTGGCCAATAAAGCCCTATTGCCAACAGTAAAGTAATAAACCAAATACCGGATATATCACTTACTCCCAAATACTGTCCTTGATTTGCACCCCATATCAACATACCAATTTGATACATAATTAAAAGCACATAGAGGTGTAAAATATAAAAGAACATAGGCACAGATCCATATACACGTAGTGCATTGGTAAAGCGATTAAGCGGCCTTTCAAAGAACCATAAACCAACAAACATGCCTGCTAAAGTGATAAGCAAGAAGCTTAGTGATGGAGGGTACTTAGTCACGTTAAACACCGACATCATAGTTTCTGTTGTGGTGCTAAATATTTGCCAAGGCAGGGTTTCACCATAAATATTAAAACCACGCAGCACAGCAAATAATCCCACACATAACAGCGCTAACAGCAGCAATGCTCGTTTACGCGAATCCGCCGTTTGAGTGTGCGCATATAAAGGACCTGCACAGTAACCCAATAAAATAACGCCAATCCAAGGCAGCACTGGGTAGCTAATTTTTACGTCGATTAAACCACCTTGAGATAGATAGCCTCGGTCATGCAAAATCGTCCATAGCGAATATCCAAACTCATCAGGGGTAAAGCTGATTGGGGTCAGTAAGTTATGACCAAATACAATAACTAAGCCAAGTACCAGCAATAGATTACGTGGCAGCTTAATCAATAATGCTAACACCAGCATACAAAGGCCAATCGCCCACATCACTTGTAGCCAAATGGTGTGGTAGTAACCCATCCACGAAAAACAAATGAGGGTTACTTCTAGCGCGATTAAAAATAGCCCTCGCTTTATTAAAAAACTTCGTGCAGAGCGCGCTACACCACTTGCTGGGTGACTATAAAGCCACGCCGATAAACCGGTTAAAAAGATAAAGGTCGGCGCACAAAAGTGTGCAGCAAAGCGGCTCCAAAAAAGCCCCGGCGAAGTGGTATCAACCACCATGGGATCGGCCACCTGCATGTGCAAGAAAAATCGCTCTCGCACATGATCAAGTAGCATCAGCAGAATAACGACACCACGCATGATGTCGATACTGTGAATACGGCTTTTAACTTGCTCAGAAGTCATAACTTACGCCAAGTTTAAATTGCGTAGGCGCACCAGGGTAGGCCCATAATGCATTGTAAGAGCTGGCGATATACTGCTCATCAAACACGTTATCAACATTCAGTGACACCGTTGTACGTTCAGTCGCTCGCCATTTAGCAAATAAACCAACGGTTTTATAGCTAGGTAATCGGAAGGTTAAATCAGCTGGGTCGCCCAAACGGTCAGACACATATTGATAATGACCACCTATCTTTATTTCTTGTGCGAATAGATTTAGGTCATGGTTTAAGCCAATCGAAAGGTTATTCTTTGGTACGTTCACAAGTGGACTGCCCTTAGGAATTGGCACTAACCAATCAACATTTAGACTGTCTGTTGCAGTCTCGGCATCCACATAGGCATAAGATAGGGTGTACTCGGTATTGTCACCTAATGAACCTGTTAAATCTAACTCAAAACCTGTGCTATTTGCTTTACCTACAGGTGTTGAATAACCCACATTTACTGGATCTGCCACCAGCATGTTGCTCTTGCTCGCATCAAAATAAGCAAGCGTGCCGCTGATATTGGCGTAGCTAAATTTAACACCCACTTCAAACGAGTCACTTTCTTCAAAACCGAATGGATTACCTTCAGCATCAGTGCCGCTCAGTGGTAAAAAGCCTTCTGAATAGCTTGAGTAAAGGTTAATGTCGTCATTAAGTGCGTAAACCACACCAAAACGTGGACTAATGCGGTTTTCTTTACTGTTAGAAGCAACACCTGACTTAGTTTCAAAGATGTCTTGCTCAATTTCATCAAAACGCAGACCTAGCATCACTTTTAGGTTATCGGTTAAATCAAGCTGGTCTTGCAAATAGATACCATAAGCATTTTGCTCTTCTTTATTCTCGTATTGCATGCCCATTTCAGGGCCTTTGCCAGTGCTGTAATCTGGCTCATAGATATCAATAGTGTAGGTACCATTACCACCACGATAGCGATATAACCCCGTGCGTAATTCATAATCATACGCATCAGCACCAACGAGTACATGGTTCGTAATACCTGCAAAATCAAAATGACCACTTAATTCAAAGCGTACAGAGGTATCTTCAGACTCATAATCACGGTAACGATGTTGACGAGTTAACGTTCTACCATCATCAAACAAAGATTGGCGAGATGGCGATAGTTCAGCATCAGATGATTCTCCTGTTAGGGTTGCTGAACGATAGTTAGCCCCTGCTAGTAATGACCACTGACTATTAAAATCATAATTATAATTAATCTGATGGCCTCTAGAGTGAACTTTAGTTGGCGCATCATTTGGGTTACCTAAAAAGCGTGACTCAGGAACGGTATCAAAATCATCATTAAGTACCACAATACCGCGATCATACATTTGCTGTTGGTCAACATATTCAAATTCATAAGTAAGCGATGACTTGTCGTTAATCTGGTAATAAAGAGAAGGCGTAATGACGAATTTGTCGTGATGTACATAGTCTCTAAAGCTATCGCTATCTTGCCATGCACCATTGATTCTAAATGCTAAATCATCGGTCAGGCCATTGGTGTAATCACCTTGAATACGCTTGTGGTCATCACTGCCAAACTCGGCTTGAAGTTGGCCTTGCTGATAAAACTGCGGTTTTTTAGTAATGATGTTAATTGTACCACCCGGCTCTGAGCGACCATAGAGTGCTGAGCCCGGTCCTTTTAACACTTCAATATATTCAATGTTTGATACATCACGCGGACCTGCAAAACCGCGACCACCACTAAAGCCGTTAACTAAATAGCCAGATGGCATATTTTCGTTACCCGACAAGCCACGAATAGAGTAGCTGTCCCATAACGCACCGCCATTATTTTTACGACTAATACTGGCAGAAAAATCGAGTGCATCGCGAAACTTAGTGATACCGTTATCAGTTATCATGTCTTTACTTAATGTGGTGATCGATTGCGGTAAATCTTTTGTTGGAATATCACCACGAAACGCTTGTTTATGCTCGATAGTGATCGTTTCCATATCGCTGTTATCAGCTGCATGTGTATTTGCTGCAAATGCCGCAGCTAAGGCTAAACTAAGAGTTGAGTACTTCATAAGGTCTAATTGTAGAAATTAAGGAAAAACATTTTGTTATAAAATAACACAAATAACCAAACTGATATAGTATAACAAATCATTTAGTACCGAATTTTTACTATCTTTTTATTGTTTACATAATACAAGTTCATCATTAGTATTAATAAATGACCAAAAAACAAACAAGTTAAGGAAAACTATGTATAAATCACTTTTAGCATTAACGCTTACATGCGCATCAATCAGCTCATTCGCAAACCCTGACTTATCACGTAAATTTCCATTTGTTGATATTCAAGCACAGGTACTCGATACCACTACGGATAAGCCTAGCTGGCAACGACTCCCACCAATGTCTCATGTACAATACCCGACAGGGCTGTTGAATCGACAAGGCAGTGGCTGCGCAATTGTCAACTTTCAGGTAACACCACAAGGCGATGTGAAAAATCTAAATATAGAAAATTCAGCACCTAAGCGCTTTAGTAAAGATGTTAGAAAGGCAGCAAGACAAATAGTGAGAGACTGGCATTGGCCAGAGCGTAAGGGCGAACAAGTGATTGAGTTAACCATGCGTTTTGACTACTGCTTAACACACGACTTCGACAAAAAGAGTGAAGCCGTTGCCATGTGCGTCGAACATTCAGAACAAGCCTGCGAGTAAACAATAAATTTGCCATGCAGATACTTGAGCCAATGCCAGCTATTGCCTACAATGGCGCACAATTTATTCAATGCAGATCGCAACTATGACTGATACACAAAAACCAGAATTACCAAACCAACTTTCTATCAACCCACGTAGTAAATTTTATGTGGAAGAAGTTTTCGAACATGAAATTGGTGTAAAACTTAACGGCAAAGAGCGTTTTGACGTTGAAGAATATAATATCAGCGAAGGCTGGATCAAAGTCGCTTCTCCAAAAGCGCTTGATCGCCGTGGCCAACCTTTACTATTAAAAGTAAAAGGCTCTGTAGAAGTCTTCTACAAGTAATTCAGTTATTACTGAATGAGCTTGTTGGCCAATCAATGCTTGGCCAACAAGTTTATATCTCTACGAACTAAGGCACTCATTCCCTCGTTTTTTTCCGCACAAGCGAAAGTTAAACCAATGCCCAATGACGACAAATAGCGAGCCCAATAAAGTAAGTATTTTTTCGCCCGCCTCACCAATAATATTTTCGCCAAGCAGCACTGCCGCAGACAACAACACCAGCCCTGCACCGCCTAGCATCAATAATCGGTAACGCTTATGTTTTTTACAGCCTAAAAACAGTGCTAATAAGCTACTTGGCAGTACCGCAACCAACATCCAAAAATGAAACTGTTCGTTACCTAAACCCAATGCTGCAGCACTTGGTAATAAAACCAATAACACAGGCACAGCTAAGCAGTGAATAGCACACATAGCTGATAACCCTATGGCAAATTTGTCCATCTTTTCTTGTAATTTCACTGAATAATTCCTATAAAATTGAACACATGAATTATTAAAAACGCATCAAGCAATTTTTGCTTGGCACTCATTGCATACACCCATCATTTCAAATTGCTTTGTTTGTGAGGTAAAACCTGCATCATCAAAATGAGGGAAAAGCTTTGCAACATCACTCTGTGAAACCGCTAAAGTCTCTACTTTTTGGCAATGACGGCAAATCAAAAACAAAGAAATCTCACGCTTAAAAACCTCACTGTCGGTACCGTCAGCGATATATTTGTTAGCACTATTAAGCCTGCGAACAAGGTTTACCGATTCTAAAAAGCTCAAGATTCGATAAACAGACATGACAGATACACTCGAGCTTGTGCGCAGCTTATAACAACTGGCCAACTCGTAGGCCGATAGCGGTACGTCTGTGGTTAGTAATATTTGCAGTATTTGCTTGCGCTGAATGGTGAATTTTCTGCCATGTTCAAGGCAAACCTGCTTTGCTTTATTAAGTGTGCTGGTTAATCGCTGTTTATTCATAGCGGCCACTCAATATAAGGTTTTGTTGCTGTAAGCTCGGCTATCCCTTGCGCTTGCTCTGTAATCCACTGCGCTTCAATAACAGATATCGCTTCAGCCCATGCAAACAAAGTAACAGTGACTTTAGAGACCGGTTTATCACAACTAAACGAGTATTCAACTTCAAGGTCTTGATGTGAATGATGAGAGTGATGCTCAAATGGGTTTTCAAAATTTGCATGAATAAGCTTACATTCGCCGTTAAATGTCACTAACTGCTCTGAATTTGCTAACTGGGCTAATGTTTGTTTGATAATTTGCTTTTGCTCAGCGGTTTCAGGCTGATGCTCAAAGCCAAAAATATCTCCAGCCGGCAAAATGAACTTAACTTGCCACTTACCTTGGTCATGAACCACAAAAAGCACTCCCTCACCATGTGAATGATGATGGTGTTGATGCCCTTGAGCTGAAAAAATACATCCAACCATCAAGCATATCACTACCAATTTTGCTGCTTTCATAACCACAATCACTCCATTTACCTCTCTTTAAGCATACTGTTACAAAAAAGAATAAAACTCATTCGTCGATTCATACTTGATACATTATAACAATTAAAGCACAATTGATACATTATAACATACCAAAGAGTGATGCATAATGAATAACATCTCAAGAGTCGCTGTCGTCATAGCAGCGTTATTACCAGCCAGTGTCTTGGCGCAATCAATCAAAGGCGTTGTTTTAAATAACCAAGGTAAAGCAGTTGCTAATGCCACAGTTGACCTTGAAGGCTCAGATCAAAAAGTAACAACTAATGACAAAGGTGAGTTTGAAATCAGCGGCTTAAATAACGGCTTAAAAGAGCTACATATTTCAGCGCCAGGTTATGCTCACTTGCACCGAGATATCACACTTGCCAATGACCATGACCACACTACAACTTTTAATCTAAAACGTTCACCCATTGAAGTTATTGATATTGAAGCAACACCGATTCATATGTCGGCAATGGAATCTGCTTCACCAGTTAGTGTGTTATCTGGCGAGCAATTAAGACGCCAACAAGCATCAACGCTTGGTGATAGCCTTGAAAAACTACCCGGCGTTAACACAAACTTCCATGCCAAGGTTGCCAGTACCCCTGTGATCCGTGGTTTAAGCGGCCCACGTGTTTTAATAACGCAAAATGGCCTAGATGTGAGTGATGTGTCACGTGTTGGTCCTGATCACTCAGTTGCATCTGAAGCATCAACGGCGCAGCAAATTGAAGTTTTACGTGGCCCAGCAACTCTTTTTTATGGCAGCGGCGCAATTGGTGGTGTCGTCAACGTGGTTGATAGCCGAGTGCCAACTGACAGCACTACACGTGGCGAGTGGAACCTAGAACATAACTCTGTAGATGAGCAAAAAATTGCTTCGTTTAATGCTACTACAGGAACAGAGTCGTTTGCCTTTTATGCTGATGCATTCTGGCGTGAATCAGACGATTACGAAGTACCTGTAGCTGCCGATATTGACGACACCGAGCGCAGCTCAAAGTACGTAGTAGAAAACAGTAATGAAGACTCAGATGGCTTTACTGTAGGCACTAGCTACTTATTTGAGCAAGGTTACGTTGGCGTTGCGGTTGAGCAGTTTAACCGCCAATACGGTATTCCTGGCCATACACATGGTGAAGAAGAGCATGAAGAACATGACCACGAAGAGGTGCACAGCGAAGAAGAAGCCGTTTTTGCAGACCTCGAGCAAACCAAAATCCAGCTACTTGGTGAATACAATATCGACAGTGAATGGCTAAGCAAAATTAACTTACGTGCTGGCCACACAGACTACGAACACGCTGAAATCGAACACGGTGCAGTAGGCACAACCTTCAAAAACGAAACCAATGAGCTTCGCGTTGACATTCTGCATAGCCAATTTGATGAGTGGAATGGTGGCGTTAGCTTTCATTACAAAAAAAGTGATGTTGAAGCACAAGGCTCTGAAGCCTTCACCCCCCCTTCTGTTACTGAAAGTATTGCCTTTGCAATTATGGAAGAAAAGCATTTGGGTGATTTTTTAGTGCAATTAGGTGGCCGTGTTGAGCGAGTCACTATTGATGCTAGCAATGTGCTGTTACCAGAAATTGACGCCCATGCTCATGATGAAGAAGGCGATGAGCACGACCATGACCACGAACATGAAGAATCAAACTACACACGTGTATTTGATGTTGCCCAAGAGTTCACACCGGTGAGTTTATCAACAGGGGTGGTATGGGATTTTACTGCTGGTTATAACCTTGGTTTATCGGTATCGCGTTCTGAGCGAGCTCCGTCTGCTTCTGAGCTATTATCTTTCGGCCCACACATAGGCACAGCAACCTATGAAGTCGGTGCGCTTTTCGATACTCATGACGGTCATTTTGAGCTTTCACAAGAAGCTATTGATTTAGAAACTGCAAATAATATCGACCTTACATTTCGTAAAACCGAGGGTGATGTTGGTTTTATCTTCAATGCATTTTACAACCAAGTAGATAACTATTATTACCAGATCAACACAGGCCTATACGCTGAAAGCGGTCATGATCACGACCATGGCGACGAACATAATCACGAAGAAGAGCACGATCATTCATCTGAACTACCGGTTTATTTATTTAAAACAGACGATGTGATTTTGCATGGTTTTGAAGCGCAAGTTGCTTGGCAGCTAACCGACGAATTTAAAGTCGACTTATTCTCTGATTATGTACGCGCGCGCCTAAAAGACGGCGGAGATTTACCACGTACTCCACCACTGCGTTTTGGTACTGAGTTTAGCTATCAAACCGAAAACCTAACGGCAAATATTCACGTTACGCGCTACCTAGAACAAGACCGCATAGCACAAGAGGAAACCACAACAGGCGGCTATACCCTTGTTGATGCCAGCATTTCTTATGACTTATCGGTATTGAACCAAGACCTATCGTTTTATTTAAAAGGCACAAATTTAACGGACACAGAAGCCCGCGTTCATAGCTCATTCTTAAAAAATATTGCACCACGTCCTGGGCGCAGTTTTGCGCTTGGTGTTCGCGGCTACTTCTAAAACAAAATTACAAATAAAGGAAACCTACATGACACACTTATTTAGATTAAAACTATTGGCACTGGCAATTAGTAGCACCCTGATCACCGCATGTGGTGACGCAGAAACAAATATTGTTGAGAAAGACCCTATCGAGGTTCCTGACGACAGTGGTGATGACCATGATCACGATCATGATGACGGTTATACCATTGACTCAATGGGCCGTTTAGCGGTTTTAGCAGCTGAAAGCAACGAAGCGAATATCTTTGATTTAGATGACGACTCATTACTAGAAACGTTTTCGCTTATCCATGATTCAAGCTCACTAAATGTTTCACCAAACTACCGTTATGCAGTTATTGCTAACCGCAGCCAAGATTACTTAGGCTTTATTGATAGCGGTTTATGGCGCGAAAATCATGGCGACCATTTACATGACTATAAACAAGGCCCAGCATTTAGTAACTATGAGCTAACAACCGGCAGTCGCCCTACTCACATCGTTAAACATGATGGCCAAATGGCCGTGTTTTACGATGGTAATGCCGATACAGGTACCGTTGCCTCAGTAGAAGTATTAACCGATAACGACATTGCAAACGAAACAACAACACTTACTGGTATTCAGTACGACATCAATATGCATGGTGTTGCAGAGCCACGTGGCGAGCACCTAATTGCAACCTTGCGACGCGCTAATAGCGAAAGCACTTCTAATGCGAAAATCCTGCCGGATCAAATTGGTGTTTTCCATCTACATGATGGTGAATATGAGCTTGAACAAACAATTGAAGTTACCTGCCCTGATTTACACGGTGCAGCGCAAAACCATGATTATGTAGCATTTGGTTGTGGCGACGGTGTTCTGGTAGCACACCAGCATGACGATGGATACCATGCAGAAAAAATCGCAAATATTGAAGCGGTTGGCGATTTAAGAATCGGTACTTTATATGGTCATGAATCAAGCAACAGCTTTATTGGTGTTGCATCTGGTCATGGTGGCGGAGCCGCAGTTTTTGTGAGCATCAATCCGAGCGAAGCTGAAATGGAAGCCCTAGAGTGGCAACTTGATGAAGGCGCAAGCGCTGTTTCTTACTCATTCTCAGGAAGCGGTGAGCACTTTTTGGTTCTTGATAGCTTAGGCTTTTTAAACGTGCTTGCAGCCCATGAGCACGACGGCCACATGCACTGGGAGCTTGCAGGTAAAGTAGATATTACTGAAGAAGATGTAACAACGATGCCAGAAGGCATAAGCTTCAGCATGACTGTGTCACAAAATAGTGAGTTTGCTTACGTTGCTGATCCGATTGCTCAGCACGTACTAAAAGTACATATCGAAGACCTTGAAATTGAAGGTGATCTTGAATTGACCTTTGCACCTAGCGCCATCACTTGGTTAGGTATCGCAGAAGAAAGTGATGATCACGACCACTAAGAAGTTATGTTTTATGGTATGACATAGCTCGCAAAGGTTGGCATTTACTGCCAACCTTTTTTATTCATATTTTGTAACAGACCTTTCATCGCAACTGCATCGCTATTTAAGCCTTAATGGTTATGATGTAACAGTTCCCAATATAGGATGTAATCCCATGAAAAAACTAACAACGTTGGCACTGGCCATGGCTGCGACACTGGCACCTTGGGCATCAGCTTACGAAACTAAAGACACGCGCTTACTGCGTTTTCCAGATATTCATAATCAAAATGTTACCTTTGTTTACGGTGGCGATATTTACATTGCTAATACGCAAACAGGCGAGAGCAAACGCTTAACTGACCATATTGGCTTTGAAACCTTCCCTAAGTTTTCACCTGACGGTAAACGCATTGCCTTTGCGGCTGAGTACAATGGCAGCCGCCAAATTTATGTCATTAACAGCGATGGCTCAGGCTTAAAACAACTGACTTACTACAACGATGTTGGCCCAATGCCACCACGCGGCGGTTTTGATTATCGTGTTCTCGATTGGACACCAGATGGCAAAAATGTGGTATTTCGTGCTAATCGCACACCGTGGGGTAAGCGTATGGGTCGTCCATACATGGTGCCTGCTGACGGTGGCCTTGAACAGCCTCTAGCTATTCCAGAAACGGGCGGCGGTATGCTTTCGCCAGATGGGAGTAAATATGTTTACACGCCAATTGACCGTGAATTTCGTACTTGGAAGCGCACCCGTGGCGGTCGTGCACAAGATGTCTGGGTTTACGATTTAAAAAGCAATACCTCAGAGCAGCTAACCAGTAACCGCGCTACCGATCAGCAACCAACCTGGGTTGGCGATAACATTTACTTTGTATCTGATCGTGATTACACCCTTAACCTATATCAATACCAAAAAGGCGCTGAGCCGAAAAAACTAACCAACCATAAAGACTTTGACGTACTGTGGCCATCAGCTGGCCCTAATGCTGTTGTCTATGAAAATGGTGGCTACCTTTATCGCTTTGACCCAGAAACTCAAAAAAGCACTAAGCTGAGCATTAACATTGCTGGTGTGCGTCAATATGCCATGCCGTACACAAAAAATGTCAGCGACTTTATCGACTCAATGTCGATTTCTCATGACGGTAAACGTGCGCTCTTTACTGCCCGCGGTGAGCTATTTAGCGTACCAGTTAAACAGGGCCCAACGCGTAACTTATCTTACACAGCAAAAGGCCGCGAAATTGACGCAAGTTGGTCGCCAAATGGTCGTTATATTGCTTATATGAGCGATGAAAGTGGCGAATACGAAATTTACTTAAAAGATCGCAGTAAAAATAATGCCACCAAGCAGCTAACCAGCAATGGAACTATTTGGCGCTTTACGCCAATTTGGTCACCAGATAGCTCAAAGCTGTTATTTGCAGATAAGAACCACACACTCTGGTGGATAGACGCAAAATCGGGTAAACAACACAAAATTGATACCAGCATCTACGATGAAGAAGGCATTCGCCAATATACTTGGTCGCCAAATAGCGAAGACATTGTGTTTGTGAAAAACAATGAAAACCGCTATGCCTCACTGTGGCACTACAATATTGATAAAAAGAAAGTGACTCGCTTAACGGATGAAATGACCAATGAGCAAAACCCAACTTTCTCTCCTGATGGCCAATACCTGTATTTTAGTTCTGAGCGCGACTTTAACTTAGCCTTCAGCAGCTATGAGTTTGACTACATGTTTAATCGTGCAACGCGTATTTATGCCGCTGCCGTAAATGACAGTATCAAACCGCTTATCGCGCTACAAAGTGACGAAACAGCGATCGTCAGCGATAAACAAAAAAATGAAGACAAGAAAGCGAAAAATACCCTGCAAAGCAGCGACTTTATGCAACGTGTAACCGCTTTAAATGCACCAGCAGGGGATTATCGCAGTTTAACGGCAGTCAAAGATGGCGTGCTAACACTGGCTAATGGCGGCCTACAATTAATAGGCACAGCTCACGACAGCGAGCTTGAAACTGTGGCTAAAGGGGTAAGCAGCTACACTATTTCAAGCAACGGTGAACACCTGCTTGTGCATGCGGGTAACGATTACAGCTTAATTGAGCCAAAAGCAAAACAAGACCTAGCAGCAAATAAGCTAGATCTTAGTAAGATAACCTTAAAAATTGAGCCACAGATTGAATGGCAACAAATGTATGTTGAAGGCTGGCGTACATTGCGTGATTGGTTCTACGATGAAAACCATCACGGCCAAGATTGGGACGCAATTTTAGCCAAGTATCAACCTATGGCTGATGCTATCTCACACCGTAGTGACCTAGATTACATTCTCAGTGAAATCGCAGGTGAAATAAACTCAGGCCACATTTATGTGCAGTCGGGTGATATGCCTAAAGCAGAGCGTAAAAAGCACGGCTTATTGGGTGCAAAACTTGCCAGCGATCCATCAGGATACGTAAAAATTGAGCAAATCTTCCAAGGTGAAAACTGGCATGAAGACTTCCGCTCACCACTTGGCACAACAGGGGTAAAAGCGCATAACGGCGACTTCATCATTGCCGTAAATGGCCGCTCAGTAAAAGACGTAGCTAACTTCTACGAATTACTAGAGAACACGCAAGGCGAGCAAGTTGAGCTAGTCCTTAACAGCAAGCCGCGCAGCAAAGGTGCATGGCAAGTTACCGTTAAGCCTGTAGCTAGCGAGCAAGGCTTGCGCTATTTAGACTGGGTTAACTCTCGTGCAGCCTACGTTGATAAGCTATCAAATGGTCGTATTGGATATGTTCACTTACCAAATACAGCCTACGAAGGTAACCGCGCCATGTTTAAAAACTACATGCCGCAAACCACCAAAGACGCCATGATTATTGATGACCGATACAATGGCGGCGGCTTTATTCCTGAACACATGATCACTTGGCTTGCCCGTAAACCGCTTAACTATTGGAAACGCCGTGGAGTTGAGCCAACTAAAACCCCACAATTTGCTCATGATGGTCCAAAAGCCATGCTGATCAATGGTTACTCAAGTTCTGGCGGTGATGCTATTCCTTACTACTTCCGTCAAGCTGGGTTAGGTAAGCTCATTGGTACCCGTACTTGGGGTGGTTTAATTGGTATTTCGGGTAACCCAAGTCTTGTCGACGGCGGCCAAGTTATCGCGGCAACATTCCGCATTTTAGATAACGATGGCAACTGGATCATCGAAAACGAAGGTGTCACCCCTGATATCAAGGTAGTTGACCGCCCAGAGCTAATCTACCAAGGTAAAGATCCATCGATTGAACGTGCCGTAGAAGAGCTTTTAAAAGAGCTAAAAGACAATCCGAAAAAGCCTCTCACCGTGCCACCAGCACCGACTGACTTTTAATTCTTAACTGGTTGTTAAAAAGTAAAAACCCCGCAAAGATGCGGGGTTTTTTAGGGTTTTTAATGTTTCTTCCAGCCACTCCAAACATCGTCTTCTTGGTTGGCTTTATTTTTTTTCTTTTTCTTACCTGTTCCCGCAGGTTTTGCTACGGGCTTATCATTTTTAAGTGCTTTAGCGGCATCGAGGTTTGCTTGGTTTACGGTAAAACCTGCCACTTCTTCACGCTCTAAACGTAATTTATTTTTCTTTTCGATAATTTTAAAATGATGAAAGTCTTCGTAATCAATCAGTGATAACGCTAACCCAATTTCACCGGCGCGGCCACTTCGGCCAATACGGTGCATGTAATCGGCAGGGCTGCGCGGTAAATTAAAATTAATCACTACAGGCAATTTAACAATATCTAAACCACGAGCAGCAATATCAGTGGCAATTAACACCTCAATTTCGCCATTTTTAAACTTTTCGATTACGCGAGTACGTTCACTTTGGCCCTTATCACCATGAAATACCTGCGCATTAATACCACGCTTTTCAAGCTTACTCGCCAAGTGCACACAATCTTTCTTTGCATTCACAAAAATCAACACTTGGCGCCATTTATGGTTTTTTATTAATTGCGCTAAAACAGTGGTCTTCTCACCTTTATTTACGGTAAATACACGCTGTACTAGAGTACTCTCCTGTTTGCTTTGAACTTGTATTTCTACAGGGTCATTTAACAGCTTTTGGGTTAATAGCTTAACTTGATCTGGGAACGTCGCTGAAAACAGCATTGTTTGTTTTTTAGCGGGCATAAGTGCTAATAGCTCAGCAAGTTCTTCGGTAAAACCAAGACTCAACATGCGATCTGCTTCATCAAGCACTAAGGTGTTTACGTTATCAAGCTTAATAGCATTGCTTGAAATCAAATCAAGTAAACGCCCTGGGGTTGCCACAATAATATCGGCACCGCCTCGCAATGCTTGCATTTGCGCATTCACCGACACACCACCGAATACCGCGACAGTTTTAATCGCACCATTAAAATTTGCAGAGTACGATTTAACGCTATCGGCCACTTGCACCGCGAGTTCTCGGGTTGGCACTAAAATAAGCCCTGATACAAAGTTACCTTTGCCTTGTGCTTTTTTAAGTCCCTTATCTAAAAAGCACTTTTGCAGCATAGGCAGAGCAAATGTCGCTGTTTTACCTGAACCTGTATTTGCTCCTGCAATTAAGTCACTACCCGCTAAAATGCTTGGAATTGCTTTTGCTTGAATAGGTGTTGGCTGGGTATATTCAAGATCCGCCAATCGAGCAAGTAGCTCTGGAATAAGGCCAAGTTCGTTGAAATTGCTAGAGTTTGCGGTTGAGGTCATAAAAGGTGTAGGCTCAATACTAAAAATAGCCTGCGATTTTAGCGTATTTATTGGCCGTTAAGTAGGGATTAGTGATTTTAAATGTACTTAAACAAGAAAAACACGGTGTCCTGAAGGAAGAATTGTAAAAAGTACTGGATAGGCACCGGCTTTATGTAATGTTTCTTATTATAGAAGTACCCACATTGTACCCTCAATCAACAACCTTTGCTTTATTACTATATTGCCAATATAAAAATTCATATTTAACAACACGTTATAATGTTTAATAACAAAGCCGACTAAATAGCCGGCTTGTCATAATATTAACTACAACTGGTAGTTTATCCCTAAGTAATAAGTGGAGCCAAACTCAGTGGTGTTATACAAACGATCGTCTGAGTCACTATATTGCTCTTCACGTTGATTAGTTAAGTTAACTGCTTCAAAAGTGACTTTTAACTTTTCATTTATATTATAAAACGCTGAAAAATCCACATACGTCGTACCATGAAAACCAGCTTCGTCTTGGTCTGAATCCGATGGCGACGCAATTTCTGTTAAGTACTCACTACGATATGATGACGATACCCTCATCCCCCACAAATCTGTTTCGTAATATAACGTAGCATTTGCTGAATGCTCAGATAAACCGGGGAACGCTTTAGTAGCAAAGTATTCATCACTATCGTAGTAATCCATATCGCCATCAGCAAAAGTGTAGTTTGCGATCACCCCCATATTGTTAAATGGCGCAGGTAAGAAGGTAAAGTCTAATTGACCGCCTAACTCTAAACCTTGAATACTTGTTTTTTCACCATTTACGCTAGTGTAATAAGTAAACTCCGTGGCTGCGGTTTGTCCTGGTGCTAATAATGCTTCTGAAAAACCGGTTTCACCGTAGGGCATTTTAGTGCTACTGCCAATTACAAAATTATCAATATCTTTGTAAAATAAACCTGCTGTGACAAAACCCGCATCATCGATATACCATTCAATTGCAGTGTCGTAGTTTATTGACTCATAAGGTGAAAGCCCTGGATTACCAGAACTTAGTTCTAGCTTATCGGTGTTAACAGACCCTGAAATAGCAAGTGAGGCTAAAGATGGGCGTGTTAGATTTTTACTAATACTCCCCCTGAATTGAACACCCTCTGCGGCATACCAAACTACGTTCAATGAAGGTAACAACTCAGCATAATCTTGTTCAGCCTGAGTTTCTACGTTGTCACTGCCTGTTGATATATAACCTGTTGAAGTAACTTCTGTTTTCACATAACGCAGGCCAACATTACCGCCAAAAAAATCATTTTGCCATTGATACTCAAGCCATGCTGCTCGGGTTTCTTCGGTTAAATCGTAGATGCTATTGATCTGTAAATCTTGCTCCGTTAGAGCAGGGTTTACAGCGAAATAGTCTTGTGTTTTGCCTACATTTGCAGCAGCCCAGCTTGCTTTGTCATGACCACTATAAACACTGAAAAAGCTCGCATCTAAGGTATTATCGATTGCACCAGACTCAAACTCTCCTTTTAGTGCATCTTTAACTTGGTAGCTTTTACCGTCAGAGCTAAATTTTTTATTTGATACGCCATACTTTAATTCGCCAGTATCACCAACAAACGTATTGAACGAGAGTTTAATCGTGTCATAACTAGAGTTTTGCTCACTTTCATCAAGATCAAACTCGTGCATTTTCCAATTATCGATTGAGGCTGTATCAAAATCATAAGTATGCTTAGCGTAAAACCGATCTTGTACATAATCAGAGGTCATTCTGCCAAAACCTTCATAAAACACTTTATCACTGACAGGAATGGTAAATTCATTCTCAGAATGACCTAGTAGCAACTTCAGCGCTGTAGATTCACTTAATTGCCAATGAGTTAAAAATGATACTTGGCTAAAGGTGGTATCCATTTGTTGTACACGGCTTTCTGTTGCTAACGTGACATTACTAATATCCGTGTAAACAGCTTCACCGTTCTCGTTATAACGCAGTTCATTGACCACAGCACCACCAACTGTTTGTCCACCAGCGGTTGTAGACCCCCCCAAACCACTTAACCCTGCGCCACGCGTTGCTATATGGTGCTCATTTTTATCATTGTTAAGTTCAGCATATAAAATATCTAAATCAAAAGATAAATTATCACTGGCTTTATATTGAAAAGCGGAAGTAATCCCCAAGCGCTCTTGTTCATTTTCCCATGCTGAGTAACGATTACCACGCGCAAATCGCAGTTCTTTATTGGTTACTTTATCTTGTGTTGCTTGATCTAAAGCACTCAAGTCAGAGCCTGCCCCATCAAGAGGACGCCAACGATACGTATTTGTACCTTGCTCCATTGTATCGCGCTTAGAGTAGGCTAATGAGAATAAGGCGCCAAAGTTATCCCACGTATTTGAGATCAACCCAGCTAAGCGTGGACTGGTACCATGCGCCATCGAGTTAGATCCTACTTGAGCAGAGATCGCTCCTTTAAGACCATCGTAATCAAAAGGTTTACTTGGGCGCAGCGCAACTGTACCGCCTATGCCACCTTCTTCCATGCTTGCCGAGAATGACTTTTTTACATCAATTTGACTAAATAGTTCAGAGGCAAAAACATTAAAATCAAATCCACGAGAACGGTTAGCCTGCCCTCTACTATCCATGCTACTGCCACTTGTTGCCAGCACATCTAAACCATTCAATTCTACTCGAGTAAAATCAGGACCCAAGCCGCGTAACGATATTTGTCGTCCTTCGCCACCTTCACGGGTAATCGTTACCCCCGGAACACGTTGCAATGATTCAGCTAAATTTAGATCCGGAAAGTCAGCAATATCTTCAGCAACAATGCTGTCTTGTACCATTAAAGAGTCGCGCTTTACATCACGGTTCTTTAATAAACTTTGACGAAAGCCTTTTACGACTATTTGCTCCATATCTTGCACCTGTTCGCCTTGCTCTGCTGCATAAATAGACGGACTGGTATTAGCTATACCCGCTAAAATAGCAAGTGTTAGATAACGTTTTGTTAATTGCGGTTTCATGGTTTTCTCCGATTAAAGGTTAAAGAGGGCAATCAGTGACAGAACTCAAACAGCGAACAAACGGGTTTGTAGGCTGCTTAATATTTTGTTTTTTCACTAATTTAAAACTGACAGAAGGGGCATTCAGCGGTATTTGCTTTGCACCTAAATAAAAGTCACTAGAGATGATTTGTGCACCTGAGGTAATGGCACTTTTTGCACGATTGTGCGGTGATTTTTGAGCATTAAATTCATCTGCACGAGTACGCACGATAAAGCCTTGTGCAACAGCTTGCGTTATTAATTCGTGTTGCTGCTGGGGATTGTTAAACAATAGAAAAGCAGCATTTGGATGAGAAGCCGGCCACGCAGCAAACATATTAGGGCTTGATACTTGCTCAAAACACTGAAGCTGGCGTTCATTTGCATCAAAAATAAATACAAACTTACCTCTTACGCTCTCTAACTTTGGCCACCCCTGACTTTTTATCGATTCGGCTAAATCTTGATAGGGCTGTTTAATATTTGCTGGGGTGAGTAACTTCTCTTGCCCTAGCACCTTAGCAATCTCTTTACTCAGAGCTTGATAATGCGATACCGAGAAAAGCTCAGGCTGAACACCAGCAATGTTTTTCCAGCGTGTTTCTTTAACATTAAATAAAATATAAATAGGTAGATGATGAGGGTGCTGATTTGACCAGTTCTTTAATTGCGTTAAACATTCAGCAAATAAAACACAATGGCTGCTCACATCAACATCAGGAATATGCAGCACCTTAAATCCTGGTTTTGCAAGCTGCTGCTTTTGTACGTTGCTATAAAGCGGATTTTTAGTCCACGCTTGGCTTAGAGGGTTTGCATACCGACCACCTTGGCTGTCTGCAAGTACGTCAATTTCAAGCTGTCTTAGCCCTAAGTCCAGCTGTTCACTGAGTGTCGGGTGCGCATAGCTAACTTTATCAGCAAAACCAGTTTGTAATTCATCAAGCTTATTGGCTACCTGTTCATCAAGCCCTGTTTTATAACTGTTATGACTACCAATTACCTGTAACTGATTAAGCCTTACTGCAGCTTTTATTGGTAAGCTGACGGCAAATAAAAAAATGATAGTGCTAATAACTTGCAACCCTTTACTAAACATATCGATCCTGTATTTTTTACTTAAAAGCGAGCTCTTAATGCACGTAAAGAGAAGGTAAGAGTAAAAAAGGTGCCAAAAAAAAATTAATTTTTTTAATTATTCATAATGCGATAAAAGTTAATTTGGTTGTCACATTTGTCTGTCAGCATAGGGTAGATTTTTAAATTAAAAATAAGAATATAGCCGTGAGTAAACGCGAATTTTCAATTACAACTGAGTTATTAAAAGACGAGCAAAAATTGAAAGCCGCAATCCGTAAATGGGTCAAAGTGCCTGAAGATGAAGCTGATGTGTTCCAAGAAACATTTGCCACTGTGATCGAACAAGATAAACATAAAAAAATAGATAACCCTCTGGCCTATGCAGTGACTGTCGCGCGTCATTTTGCATGGAAGCTATCAGCTAAAAAAAGCGAACCTTACGATGAAACGCTTGATACCCGAGAGTCTGAATGTATTGAGCAGCGCTACTCACAGCATCAACAAATATCAGCAATACAGACTGTATTAAAAAACATGCCGCCGATGCGCCAACAAGTTTTTATTCGCCGCCGTTTATACAACCAAAGCAGAGAGCACATAGCCAAAGAGTTAGATTTAAGTGAGGATGCTGTAAAAAAACATATAAATCGAGCGCTTGCGCAACTCGCTATGCATGCGCAATAACCAGCTTGGTAATGAAAGCTTCATAATAAAATTTGTCTCCTTGGCATTTTTAGTTTGCTCTTTAATAGGACTTTCAAACTAAACTCAAGGAAACGTAAAATGAAAAAACCACTCTTTATCTATACTTTCGCTTTTCTAAGTGCATCCTTTTTCTGTCAGGCAGTACAAGCTGCTCCACCGCCAAAAATTGAAGAATTCACAACGAGCGATGCTAAAAAGTGGGCCCCTCGTTTTGATTATGATACGGATGGCTGCTACCCATCGGTTGGAATTGGTCGTAATGGCCAAGTTAATGGCGGATTAAAGCCAACGGGCAGTATTAGAGGGGATTGCAGGGATAACTCTGATTTAATTAACTCAAATACTAATCATCGTAGTACCTGTGTAAATAACGGCGATATTCAATATTGTGCACACATGTATGCGTTGTATTTTGAGAAAGATCAGGCGATAGATAACGCATGGTTTGATGATGTTTTCAGTCATCGCCATGACTGGGAATACGTAATTGTATGGCTAACCAATAATAATTTAACTCATATCAGTTACTCTAAACATCGAGGTGCGATTACGGCTACCAAAAATGATTACGCTTATGACGACGAAGAGCAGCAACATGTGCGCATTGTGTATCATAAAGATGGTGCATCAACTCACGTATTTAGGCCTGGTGGTGCGCAAGAAGTGGCAGAAAACGGGACTGGGGCATGGCATACGCCAACTCTTGCATCTTGGCAGTTAATGCAAGGTGATGTAGGAGCAACCAATGCTGATTTACAATATTTATTCAATACCACCAGCTTTGATAAAGCGAACACTCCTTTTAACGATGGGAACTTTATCAACAAACTTAACTCATCACTGCCTACTGGTTATCCAGGTTTCTAATAACGTTAAATCTAAAAATTGCGCCGTTACAGCATCAAAATAAAGCGTAGATAATACTGTCTTCCTGCTTGAGTGGTGTTGTAGATAGCATGATGTTGGCCTGCATACTCTCGGTAATATTCATTACTCAGGTTATTCACGCCAACATTTAATTCAAGTACATCGTTTAAAGCAAAATAAGAAGACCAATTAATACGCCTAAACGGTAAAAAACCCGTTTCGAACTGATCAACCCATAGTTGCTGGTAATTTATTTCACTAATATAACCACTACGATAACTCAGCTGTAGTCGGCTGCCCCATGTTGGTTGTTGGTAATCTACTGAAAAATTAGCCACATGTTTAGATAACCCTTCTAACTGCCCAGTATACTTAAACATATTAGCAAAACGGTAATCTCGTTCGCTTTCAGCGTAACTATAAGCTGCATTAAGTGTTATATTTGGGTGAAACTGGTGGGTTAAATCAATATCGATACCTTTGACCCACGCCGTTGCTTGGTTCACCCGCTGATATAAGCGACTCTCATCAGCAACCTGCTGAAAGTTAATTAACCCTGACAACTTTTTAGCATACACACTACTCACCAGTTGAGTGTGTGAATCAATATGTCCAAACAACTGCACCGTAACTTGCTGACTTTCATAAGCAGATAGTGATGTATTACTCACTTCATAACCAGCAATACCTGATAACGGCTGCTTTGTTGGGTTAAAGTACTTGGTGGGAAGCGGCGTATGATTTTCACTTATATTTAAACGAGTTTGCCAGTTAGATGAGAGTGCATATCTAAAATTAGCTGAAAAAAGCGGCTGTGAATAACTATTACTTGTGCCTTCTGGTTTTTTGGCTTGGTGGATTTGCTCATCAACATGCTCAATGCGCATACCCAAATCAACACTGTAATCTTTCTGCTGATATCCATATTGCATCCAAGCGGCACTGTTAATTCGCTCTAGACTAAAACTTTGCGAATCTAAAATATTGCCATTATTGAGACGAATACCGGTTAAGTAACGCGTGGCCACCTTGCTATTGTTAACACCTAACCAGGATACTTTTTTGTGATAGTCAATAATCTTACTTAATTCATTATCAAGTTCGCTATCTAAAAGACCTGTATTAAATTCCATTTTATAAAGGTCATCCTGCTGTTTTTGCACTCGTTCATCTACAAAGCGTTTATACTGAACACCAAATTGCCAAAGGGTTGCGTCATGCTGGTAACTAAAGCGTATATTGCCCTGCTGTTGTTCAATTAACGAATGATTAGCCTGTATATCAATTTCATCCAAGTGCCATTGTTTATTCGCCTGTAAATCCATACTGTAACTATTATGCGGATAAACCAGTTGAGGGGAGTAGTCGATTGTTAAATTACTAAACCCTTTTAAAAATACTTTTTCATCTTTTGGCACGTCTAACTCGTTTTTCGAACTCCCTAACAACCAATTCAACTTAAGCTTAGGAGAAAGCCAATAATCACCACGCCAAGTGAGCTGCGAAAATTGGGTTTTTTTGTTTAGTTGTCGACTCTCAGTCGCTATCTGTGCATTTTCAAATTCTGCAAAGCGTACATAGTCATATTCATCAATTTCAAGCTGCGTAATTTTACTCGGCTGGTCGCTACTGACTGCGAGTGGTGAAGAGCCGATCCCTCGAGTTGCTAGGTGATACTCTTGCTTTTGATTCTTAAGTTCTGCGTATAACCAATCAAATTTATGGCTAAAGTTATCACCATAATAATTTACAGCAGCAGTAACCCCTTGCTGTTTAATATTATTATTCCAAACTGAATATCGATTTCCACGTGGAAAGTAAACCTCTTGCGCTTGTAGCTTTTTCTGTAGCTCAGCACTAAGTTGGCTAATGTCAGTGCTTGCAATATCTAACTGTCGCCACCGATAAGTATTGTACCCCTGTTCTTGCGTTGCTTTATTATTTACACTGCCGCTGAGCATATAAAACCAATGCCGGCGTTTATATTGCCAAGAAAATGCACCACGATCTGTTGGCTTATCTATAAAGTCTGTTTGGCTGTATTCAAACATGGCATTTAGTTGCGACTCTTCATCCATAAGCTGATCAGCATTGCTCGTGTATAGATTAATATTGCCCGCTATGCCTGCGCTATCCTGATCAACACTATACTCTTTAACAATATCTACTTTTTCAAATAACTCACTTGGTAACACATTAAAGTCAAATGCGAGCGCACGTTCATTTTGTTCTCTGCTATCAAGGGAAGAGCCATGTATCGCAAGGGTCTGCATATCGTTTAATGCAACATGGATAAAATCACCACTTAACCCTCGCATTGCAATTTGTCTTGCCTCAGCACTGTCGTAATTAGCCGATATGCCTGCAACATTAAGTAATGAATCAGCTAAATTATTAGTCGCAAAGCTCGCGGCATTCATTAATGATATTGATTCAACTCGCACAGCTTCATCAGGGTTCATGTCAGTATCAACAAAGTATCTGCGAGCTCTCTTAGTCTGCACTGACGAAGCCCTTATGAGCACTTCTTCAAGTGGCATCTCTTTTTTTGCGGGAGGAGTTGGCGTATTAATTAGTTCATCATTTTTATCTGTATCTGTTATTAACTCAGACACGATTAAAGAACCTTCTAATTGCTCAATATTAACTTCATAGTGAGTTGCTATCAGCTCAATGATGCGCGTTAAATCATTGTCACCTGAATAATAAAAATCGGCAGATATATTGGCCAGATCAGCAGCAAAAAAAACAGCCTCACCAGTTTGCTCTGAGAGTAATTTTAAACAACTAAATAAATCATTAGCCTGAATGAAGACTAAATTTTCATTAGAGTTATGGGCATCTATAGCCTGTTGACTAAAGCTATGCTGGCTGTTGCAGAGGCAGAGTAACAGCAATAAAGCGCTTACTCTTTGCATGTTAGTTATTACGAATAATAATTTGCCCCGAGTATTGCGATACTCTTAGTTTATTGGCTAAGGCAAGCATTTGTAGCGTTTGTTTTGGCGTGTTTAAATTAAACCGACCAGTAACAAGCATTGCTTTGAGGGTGCTATCTTCTAAACTAATTTTTTCACTCATTTGTCGATCAAGCTTTGCAAGCACAGAGCCCAAACTCATTTGATAAGCATCTAACCATTGTGATTGTGGGTTATCTAAATCTAAGTAATGATTAAATGACTTAGGCAAATTTTTTACCTCTCCCATTTTTCCATCAATGATTTCAACACTTTGTCCTGCGGTTAACTCAACAGTGGTGCTATCCACCTGATTTGCAACATGAACGCTGCCATGAACGACAATTACTTGAGTTCCAAAGTCACTTTTATCTACCGAGAACTCAGTGCCCGTTACCGTTACCTGTGTATCTCCAGCTTCAACAATAAATGGTTGGTTATCACTCAGGTGTTGCACAGAAAAAAGTGACTCACCTTGGCTTAGCTCAACTTTACGTAACTGTTCAGTAAATAAATAATTAAGGGTACTTTGCGGACCAACCTTCATGGCTGAGCCATCTGGTAAATCTAAATAGCGTGATTGTGAGGTGCTTGTTTTTGCAATAATACTTTCAGGTTTAGTGGGCGACTGTAAAACTAAAAAGTTAACAGTAATTAGCAAAAAAACTGCACAAAATGCACTTGCCCATAGCCATTTATTTATCGGTTTTTTACTGCTTACCGTGAGTTGCTCTGCCTCTTTTTCAAGCACGCTTTCAAGTTCATCAGAATGCCATATTTTAAGGCATTTTTGGTATGCATCACGATGTTCAGGCGCCTCATCTAGCCAGATTCTAAGTTGTTTCTGTTGTTCATCTGACAAGCTTTGAGATAACTCAGCCCAATTAGCCGCTTGCTCGAAAATGGCGATTCTATCTATCATGTGTGATTTATTGAATAAAGTTCAAGGCAGTTTAGCAACTTAATATGACAGTTAAACGACAGCCATTTTCTCTTAACTATAAAAACGGCAATCTAAAAACTAGACCGCTGTCGTTATGAACTAAAGAAACTTATCATTTAATTGCTTTTGTAACCTCGTTTTTGTCTCTTTTAAGTAATCTGGGTAGGGATACGAGTCATCTGCAACAGCGATTGCAGCCTCGATTTGAACTAATGCTTGGCGAGTATTACCTTGCATTTCATAGCCATATGACAATGCTGACAGTGCATACGCTGATTTAGGGTAGTTTTTAATATTGTACTTAAACACCGCTCAAATTGCTGGTTATCCGTTAAGCTGTAACCCAGTAGCCTAACAGCGCGGTCTGGTGGCGCTATTTTTTCACCCCATTGCTGAGATAAACGTTGATAATAAGCATCAATTGATGAAACATCATCGCCCAATGCACTCAGAGGCATATGTTTAGATAAAAATAAGCCATGGTACGCATTAAATGCCCCAGCAGCTGAGGTTAGGTTATGCGAAACGCCTGCAAAGGCATCGCTCTTAAAGCGCAGATTTTGCACCTTACTATTTTGCATTGTTTGCTGCATATCATCGTATCTTTCGCGCATAATGCCAGCTTCTTCGCCGATATTCATATATACATAGCTGTTAATAGTTTTGGCTTTAGTAACAAAGGTTTTTAGGCTCTTAGCCGGGGCGCCATAGTTCCACCATACCGCAGGGCTGTAAGCAATATGCGCTTGAAATAGCTCAGGGTCAGCCTGCATTGCGTAAAGAGCAAATACACCCGCAGCTGAGGCGCCTGCGATAACTCTATAATCATGAGTACGATACTGTTTATTAACCAAAGGCATCCGTTCTTGCTCTACGAAAGCTAAAAACTTTGCTGCACCACCGCCTTCACCAACAGGCCCTTGTGGTTCTTTGTTCACTGTGGGATAAAAATCTCTAAGTCGATTAGTGCTTTCAATCGCAACTACAATCATCTCTGGCGCTTGATCATTTTGTTGTAAGCGTTCAAGCACAGCATTAATCAATGGTAAATTACCGGCCCCATCTAAACGGTAAATAACGGGATATCTT
Source organism: Pseudoalteromonas sp. Isolate3 (assembly GCF_022398505.1). Classification (NCBI taxonomy): domain Bacteria; kingdom Pseudomonadati; phylum Pseudomonadota; class Gammaproteobacteria; order Alteromonadales; family Pseudoalteromonadaceae; genus Pseudoalteromonas; species Pseudoalteromonas sp. Isolate3. Next base: position 52,502 of record NZ_JAKEVN010000009.1, read on the forward strand.
TTGTTTGGATCTGTTTGGTAGCTTTTTGGTAATTGCACAACGACTGTGCGCTGCTCACTAAGATTACTTGATTCGATAGTATGCGTATGTTGGCTGTAATTTGTAACCGCCTCATCAGCGGCTGGTTGAGCCATAACATGGCTAGTACAGAATAAAAAACCACTAATATAGAGTAACTTAAATAGTCGCACGACTTATCCTTAAGAAATATTGGTAATTTTTTAAGCTAACAGAATTGCAGGTACAAACAAAGATAACTTATGAACTTTTTCGTAAAAAAGTATATGTAAGTCATTACTTTAACTAAAGCGTATGACGCAATATTTGCCCAGCACTTTTACCTGTCATGCCATCTGGTGATTTAATGACTTGGCCATTAATAATGACGTATTCAATTCCTTCTGCGTACTGATGAGGTGCGCTAAACGTTGATTTATCAGCAACCGTCGCAGGGTCGAGTATGACAATGTCAGCAGCATAGCCTTGTACTATCACTCCTCGGTCAGTTAGGCCCATTCTTGCTGCGGGTAAACTGGTCATTTTACGTATTGCATCAGGTAATGAAATCACCCCTTGTTCACGCACATAATGACCTAGTACTCTAGGAAAGGTGCCGTATCCTCTTGGATGCGGGTTGCCTTTACCAAGTTCTGAACCACCCGCATCGGTGGCGATTGCGGTAATTGGGTAAGCCATAATGTACTTAACATCATCTTCATTAATAGCGTGGAAGATCCCCTGAGCACCGCCATTTGCTTGAATTTCAATGGCAAGTTCAGCGGCTTCATCAATACTTTGCGCTCGCCCTTCACGCTTTAATACTTCAGCAAAGGTTAGCCCATCCCATGTAGGGTTTGCCGCATAATGCGCTATTTGCAGCCTTGCGGGGTCACCACCGCCTCTATCTTCACGGATATTTTTGATCAAACCTTGTTTTATTTTTTGCCTTAGTTCTGGATCTTGTAGACGCTTTTCAACTTCAGCTTGGCCACCAGCCAATGACCACGCCGGAAATAAAATAGCAAACCGCGTAGAAGAAGCCGTGTAAGGATACTGATCGAGAGTGACATCTAAACCCGCTTTGCGAGCATCACGGATCATTTGAATAGTTTGCTTACTCTCACCCCAATTTGGATGACCAATCAGCTTATGGTGAGAGATATGCACAGGAATCCCCGTGTCTTTTGCGACATCAAGCACTTCATTCATCGCCGTGACAATCTCTGCGCCTTCATCGCGCATATGAGAGGCAAAAAATCCATGCTTAGCATGAGCGGTTTCGGCAAGCACCTTTACCTCAGCAAAGTTTGAGTACACACCAGGAACATATTTAAGCCCAGTCGATAAACCAAACGCCCCCTGCTGCATCGCTTTATCTACCAGCACTTGCATTGCTTTTAGCTCATCAGCGCTGGCAAGCCGCTGCTCTTCACCCATTACAGCTTTACGAACATCATTATGGCCAATTAATAAGGCTAAATTAGGTCCTAGAGGTGAACGCTCGGTTTGCGCAAAAAATTGCTTAAAGTCGACAGGTGAAAAACCACAGTTACCGCCCAAAATAGTGGTAATGCCTTGCTGTACTAAGTTATCGAGCCGAGGCAGCTCTGCAATTGAGCGCTCAGCATGGGAATGTAAATCAATAAAGCCAGGGGCAACAATCTTGCCTTTGGCATCTATAACTTGTTGAGCTTTGTCAGCCGTCATGTCACCAATTTTAGTGATCTTGCCACTTTCAATACCAACATCAGCGCGAACCGCTTTGCCGCCAAGACCATCGAGCAACATAGCGTTTTTGATGATGAGATCAAAAGATTGCCCATAAGAAATCCCCGAGCTGAGCACTAATACGAACAATCCTATTGAGTTTAAAACACTGCGCTTTTTCATTGTTATGATCCTTAGCCTGAGTGTTTAACCATCCTAATCAATTGCAACACAAATTGCATCAGTGAACAGTAATTAAACAAATTACAGACACAAAAAAGCCGGCTAATTAGCCGGCCTCGATACTTTAACTTACTCAACCGTAACCGATTTTGCTAGGTTTCGAGGTTGGTCTACGTCGGTACCTTTAATCACCGCAACGTAGTAAGAAAGTAACTGCAACGGAATTGTATATACAACTGGTGCAATCACGTCATCCACATGATTTACGTTGATTACACGCATCGTTTCGTCAGAATTGAACGCTGAGTCTTTGTCTGCGAATACATAAATAATACCGCCACGAGCACGTACTTCTTCTACGTTTGATTTAAGCTTTTCAAGTAATTCGTTGTTTGGTGCCACAACAATGATTGGCATGTCGGCATCAATCAACGCAAGAGGACCATGCTTAAGCTCACCCGCTGCGTATGCTTCGGCGTGAATGTATGAAATCTCTTTCAGCTTGAGCGCACCTTCCATCGCGATTGGGTATTGTGAGCCACGACCTAAGAACAATGAATGGTGCTTGTCAGCAAATTCTTCAGCTAAATCTTCAATCCCTTCAGCAAGTAGTAATGCTTCTTCTAACTTGTTAGGAAGTGTTTTAATTGCATTCACAATCGCACTTTGATCTAGGCCTTTTTCTTGGGCAATAGATGCCGTTAGCATTAATAAGCCAACAAGTTGTGTGGTGAAAGCTTTAGTTGATGCAACACCAATTTCAGCACCTGCTTTTGTCATAAAGGCTAAATCAGATTCACGTACTAACGATGAACCCGGTACGTTACAAATGGTCATTGAAGCCATGTAACCTTGCTGTTTTGCAAGACGAAGTGCAGCAAGCGTATCGGCTGTTTCACCAGACTGTGAAATTGTCACAAGTAAGCTGTTTTCATGTACAAATGATTCACGGTAACGGAACTCAGAAGCAATCTCGACATTACAGCTTACGCCTGCAAACTGCTCAAGCCAGTAACGAGCAACCATGCCCGAGTGATATGATGTACCACAGGCAATAATTTGTACGTGTTTTACGTCTTTAAAGATTTGCTGAGCACTATCGCCGAAGGCATCAATCGCTACAGTATCATTAACTAGGCGGCCATCAAGCGTGTTACGTACAGCAAGTGGCTGCTCGTAAATTTCTTTCAGCATGTAGTGACGATATTCGCCTTTACCTGATGCATCTTGCGTAATGTTTGATTCAATCACTTCGCGCTCTACTGCATCGCCGTTTGCATCAAAGATTTCAACACTGTCGCGAGTAATACGAGCAACATCGCCTTCTTCAAGGTAAATAAAGCTACGTGTAACAGGTAATAGAGCAAGTTGGTCAGAGGCAATAAAGTTTTCGCCAAGACCCAAACCAATCACCAATGGGCTACCAGAGCGCGCTACGATGATTTCGTTGTCGTTCGCTTTATCAAAAACAACGGTACCAAATGCACCTTCAAACTGCTTCACAGCAGCTTGTACTGCTGCTAAAAGCGTATCGTGCTGTTGGCGAAGTTGGTGAATAAGGTGCACCATTACTTCAGTGTCTGTTTCTGATAAAAACTCATAACCGTCGCCTTTAAGCGCATCACGTAGACTGGCATGGTTTTCGATAATACCGTTATGAACTAGGGCAATTTCGCTGTTCGAAACATGTGGGTGAGCATTCGCTTCAGTTACGCCACCATGAGTTGCCCAGCGTGTATGTGCGATACCTGTAGTACCATTTACTGCTGCATCATTCAGTGCCGCTTCAAGATTAGCAACCTTACCCACTGACTTTACAGTGTTTAGCTCAGTACCTTTAAGTAAAGCCACACCAGCCGAATCATAGCCACGGTATTCAAGACGCTTTAGGCCTTCAACAAGTATTTTGTTTACTGGGCGTTCTGCAACAGCCCCAACGATTCCACACATAATTTCTCCTTTTGCACATGCCAAAGCGTTTTACTTTGGGCGGTATGTGTTGTCATAAATTTAATGTAATAAAGTGTTGTCGGTCTTATTACGGGTTATTCAATTTCTGCACAGATCAGCTGTACTCCACATGCTGTTATCGCCTCACGCTTATCTGCGCTTAGATTGTTGTCTGTGATAACAGTGGTAACACGCTGCCAAGGCAGTTCTAAATTAGGTATTCTTCGGCCAATTTTTTCTGACTCTACCAGCACCACTACCTCTCGGGCAGCTTCAGCCATCACTTGGCTAAGCCCCACTAATTCATTGAAGGTTGTGGTACCTCTATCAATATCAATGCCATCGGCACCAATAAAGAGTTGGTCAAAGTCGTAAGAGCGTAGAACATTCTCCGCAACTTGGCCTTGAAACGATTCTGAATGCGGATCCCAGGTTCCCCCAGTCATCAATAATGTTGGCTCATTTTCTAATGAAAGTAGTCGGTTAGCGACATTAATAGCATTGGTCATCACCACTAAACCGCGTTTACTCGCAAGCTCTGGGATCATCGCCGCGGTAGTGCGACCGCTATCAATGATGATGCGGTTATGATCTTTAATCAGCTTTGCAGCGGCCTGTGCGATTGCCATTTTGCGAAGCGAGTCGCTTTTCTCATTGCTATTTGCAACGATTTCTTGCGGCAGTGCAATAGCACCACCGTACCGGCGCAGTAATAAGCCACTTTTTTCAAGTGCTGTCAGATCTTTACGAATGGTCACTTCAGAAGTTTGAAACTGCTCAGCTAACGCTTCAACAGCAACTTCACCAAGTTCATTCACTTGGCTTAAGATAGTATGGCGACGTTGTTGAGTGTTTCGTTTTGTCATTTATATGATCACATAAGTTTCGTTTCGAAAGTTGTGAGATTTTAAACGAAACAATATAAATGGCAAGTGAATGATCGTTAACCTACACAGGTTTAATTTTGATCTTCACCGCTAACAAGCTAAGCTATTAACAAATATAACCATGAACAGCCCCATGAAAGAGTTTAATAGCCTCGATAAGCCCTTATTTGAACAACGAAAAAATGCCCATGAAATTTGCCGTTTATTTGCCAAAAGCCCAAGTAAAGGCAATTTAAAACGACTAAAAGGCATGTTTGCTCACTGTGGCGAACAGGTTGTTATTGAAGCTGGTTTTCATTGTGATTATGGCAGTGGTATTAAAATAGGTGATCGCACCTTCATAAATATTAACTGTACAATGCTTGATGCGCCGCTATCTGATGCGCAAATTACAATAGGCGATGACTGCTTAATAGGCCCTAATGTGCAAATACTCGCGGTATCGCATGCAGTAAACCCTACCGAGCGTTTAGCAAAAGCTAATTTTGCAGCGCCGATTAGCATTGGCAAGAATGTATGGATTGGTGCAGGTGCCATTATACTTGCAGGTATTACAGTTGCTGATAATGCCGTGATTGGCGCAGGGGCAATAGTTACCAAAGATGTCGCGGCAAACACCCTAGTAGCAGGTAACCCCGCGGTGAAGATAAAAGATATTTAAGTACACACTTAAGTCACATCGTTCGCTAAAGCACATACTACACGAGCCCGCTACGTATATTTTATACCAATGGTATAGTTGTTTAGATTAACCTGATAATCAATGGGCTTACTAGGATTAGTCCACAACCAAAACCAACTTTTACTTGCCATGCTTTATATTTACCTGTGACTTTAATCCCTAAAAATGGACTTAATAAATCGACGCGACGCGCACATATAAACACTAGCCAACAAAGAATAAAAGTGAGACTTAGTATAAGTAGTGACTCCATGAAACCACCTAATTGCAGCTTCGATAAATAAAAGGCAAGGCCAATAATCACACTTTGATGTAAGAGATAAAAAGGAAATACCGCTGAGTTCAATAAAGCCAATTTAGGGTGATCGTGATTTAAAAAACGTTGTGCTAGTGCCAGCATCATTAACACACCAACTAATCGTTGCGCGGTATACAACATATCCATGCCCGTAATTTGCCACTGACTGGCAGCTGAGTTTTGCCAAATCATGTTATAGCCCGCCACTACAATCAGGTAACCTACAATAAATACCACGCATAATGCCCTCCAATGAAGAAGTAGCCGACTATAAAATACTGAGTGCCACGCAAGTAAGTAACCATAAAGTAAAAATAAAGCACCCATGAGGTATCGAAATGTATCGCTCGGCCAGCTCAACTTTAAAATACAAAGCGGCAATAGCAATACGATAAAAATAATTAATAACGACTGTTCACATAGACGTGTAATCACTGTTTGAACATAATGGTGATGAAGCAGTGGCAGAGCAAACACGAGCAATAAGGTAAATTGCCATAACGAGCGTAAGTACCAAAGATGGTTTACATCAACATGAGGCCAAATACCTGCTTGATAATATTCAAATAGAGGGTTTGTCAAATCAAAAAACTGCAAGTAAAACTGCCAGTAACTTATCGCTAAACCGGTCTCTTGGCTCATTTGCGCATATAGCTGAACTGGCACAATAAACCAAACTCCAATTAATAATGGCAGTAATATTCTGACACTGCGTGATATTAAAAAACCACCTAAGCTAGCGCGCGCAATTATGAACCTCAGTGCAGCACCTGAGATAAACCAGATTAACCCCATCCGCCAAGGCGACAATAAGAGCATGATGTTTTCTATATTGCTGGATAAATACTGACTTTTAAAGTGAAAGCCCCAATTTTGAGTGTATAACATACCTGTGTGGTAAAAAATTAATAAGCCAAAGGCAAGTACTCTTAGCCAATCTAAATCATAACGACGCGGTGGTAACTCAACGGCTTGATTAAACGCATTTTGCCATGGCTGTAATAACGTGCGTGTTGTGTTTTTAATTATTATTTTAAGTTTCATGATTGATTATGGTTACGACAAGTTAATAACAACTATGAACAACACATAACGTTAAGCTATCAGAAAAGGTCAATAAAACAATCAGTAGGGATAAACGGTGGATATCAGGGATAGTATGTTTGGTGATTTATCACTATCTTGTTAGTCTAATTACGGTCTTCAAAGAGTAACAATAATAATGATCACCTTAATGCATTTTCAGCGTAACCGAACTTGGTATGCGACATTATTTTTATTTAGTTATATTTTTATAAATAACACTATTAATGCCAGCTCAGATATCATGGAAGCCCAACGCGATGGTGAACTGTCATTTTTGCTTTGGGAGCCCTTTGTCTGGGAATATTCAAGCGCTATCGGCACCTTATTGTTATTTCCTGCTTTAGTTTGGTTATTGCAAACCCAACCCTTTAATTGGCAAAAGATCACTCGCTCATTGCTCACTTATTTATTCGCAAGCATTATTTTTTCCTTATTACACGTAGGGATCATGGTCGCTATCCGTGAGTTCATTTACACAATTCAAGACATGCAGTATGACTTCGGGTTGCTGTGGTTTGAGTTACTTTATGAATACCGTAAAGACTTATGGGGGTTTTTATCTTTAATTGTGATTATTAAAACGTATCAATACATTGTTAGCCAATTAACCGGCGAAGCCAAGCCAATCAATCATGAAGAAAACGCCCAACAGGATTTGAATTTCGACCGATTACTGGTTAAAAAACTAGGCAAAGAGTTCATCATCTGTACAGATCAAATTGACTGGCTTGAATCTAGCGGCAATTACGTAAACCTACATATTGGCTCACGTATTTATCCGCTACGTACAACCATGACCCATCTTATATCTCGGTTAGAACCGCAAGGTTTTTGCCGTATTCACCGTTCTCATGCTATTAGACTCGATGTGATTGAATCAATCACGCCATTGCCAAGTGGTGATAGTGAAGTGAAACTTACAACGGGAAAAATACTTAACTTATCACGTCGTTACAAAGAGCAGTTTAAAAAACAGGTTAATTCGTCTGCCGCTCATTTTTAGCTAACTGTATATGGCGTTTTTCTGCATAAAGAATTTGCTGGACTTGGTGGCCATTTAAAGGTGTAAAACAGCCCAGCTGTATTGCTAGGCTTGGAGTGGATTATGAGTTAAGTGTTACTCATAACGAAGGATTAATGATGGACGGGTGCTGGCCGCCTTGAAGGCAAGGGTTGCGACAGTCAGCCAAGTAAAGAGTGCGACCAAAAGTGCCGCAGCGCCATACACCCACACGGCTTGCTCAATACGGTCGTTAAAACCTTGCAACCAGTCATCCATTAGCCAATAAGCTAGAGGCAAAGCAATTGCCGCTGCTGCGAATACTACGATTAAAAACTCACGGGCAAGTAGGTTAACTAAACTTAAACGGGTTGCACCCAATACTTTTCGAATGGCTAATTGCTTTTGCTGACGTTTCGCTGCAAACGCAGCAAGTCCAAATAAACCTAAGCAACTTAAAAACATGGCCAGCACAGAGAAGTTTCGAATGAGCACAAACAAATCATGCTCGACGCTATAAACCTTGGCTAAGTCTTGCTGCATCAAGCTAAATTGCGGATCGGCGGTTAAATTAAACCGCTTTAAAAGCTGGCGTAACTGATTAAATAACTGAGAAAAGTTTGCTTGTTCGGTGCTTACCACCAATCGAACGGTTGATTGCGAGCTATACCCTGCTGAAAATGACACAGGCAGCCAATCATCTTTCGCCGAACCGACTTTAATGTCTTTTACCACACCGACAATGGTTGCATTAATATTGCGATAAAGCCCCTGAACATGCAGACCTACCACCTCATCCACATTATCGTAGCCAGCACGCTTTGCCATTTGTTCGGTCACCAAAATAGCCATTGCTTGAAGGTTACCTTTGCCCTGCTGCGCCTCAGTATGCTCATCGGTAGAGTGCAGCCAATCGCTCTGAAACTGTGGTGAAAAATCTCGGCCTGCAAGTAGTGTCAGACCCAAGGTTTCAACGGCATGGAAACCTGTGCCTATGGTCGGTGGCAGTTCGCTTTCTTCGTAGCCATTGGGCCAACGGAAATAAAAGCTTTCAAGAATACTGTCGGTTAAATCTGTGTCTGTAGTGGTCACTTGCATGACACCTGGCAGCGCACGGATCTCATTAAGTATCGCGTGTTCTTTTTCCATCAATTGCTTGCTGCTTAAATCATGTATCACAATGCGATCTGTCGCATCATAACCAAGCGACAAGTTTTGCAAGAACGTTAACTGTTGTAAGCTCACCATAGTACAAACAATTAAGGCCATTGCCATGGCTGCTTGAAATACTAACAGGCCTTTACGCACCGCTTGACCTGTTTGCAATTGCCCTGCAAGTAAACTTTTTAGCGGTGCGCGTGCGACACAAAAAGCCGGATAAGCACCAGATATTAAAGCCAATAAAAACACCACGCCCAATACAGCTAGCAATTGTGACCAGTCCCAAATAAGCTGCAATGGTCGATTCGCAAAGGCACTAAAACTTGGTAATAACATCTCAACCCAACACAACGCTAACAACGTAGCAAGGATCACCAATAGCAAGGCTTCTAACAAAAATTGCAGTATTAATTGTCGCTTACTCGCCCCCAAGGTTTTGCGCATGGCAATTTCTTTGATGCGATAAAGCAATTGCGATACCGCAATATTAATGTAATTGGCTGCAGCAATAGCGAGTAGTAAGACACTTAGCACCAAGCTCAAGTTCACTAAAAAAGCCGAGCCGCCTGGTTTAAATTCAAAGGGCGAATGGGCTTTAAAGTACACCTCTCGCATCGGCACTAAACGATACTCAAGTTGGCTATTCTTTAACTGATATTTTTCGATAAGACGACTAGCTAACAGCTTTTCGATGTCTTTTAAATCAGCTCCTTGCTGAGTTTTTAGATAAACATAACTCGATATATCGTTATGTATGGTGAAATCAACAGACACTAAAGCATGGAACAAAAAGTGACTGTTATCGGGTAAATCATCAAAAACAGCACCCACAGTGACACTTTGCTCGCCCATCAATAACGTTTGTCTGAACGCTTTACTGGCGCTACCAAACAGCCTTGTGGCTTCACTGTTACTCAGAGCTATTTGATTGGGCACAGAGAGTACTTGTTCTAGGTTGCCAAGCATCACCTCTAAATGAATAAAATCGCGAATATTAGCCGATGTACCATATAAATTACGCAGCTTAAATGCTTGCCCTGCAACATTAATATGAGCGGAAAGCAAATCGCTATCAACCACATCTGCCAACACCAATAAATCGCTTACATCGCTGCGTGAAGACACTGTTTGCGCAATGCTTACAACCGTTAATGGGATCTCTTCTAAGCCGGGTACATTTACATCAACATGCAAACGATATACTTGCTGATGATCGGGCTGCATTTTATCAAACGACAATTCGTACTCTGCGAATAACGCCACTAAAAGCGCCCCAGCAAGACCTATGCTTAGTCCAAAGACATTCAAAAGCGCGTACAACTTATGCCGCTTAAATACCCTAAATGCCGTGGTAATGTGTGATACTAACATGTTTTACCTTTAGACCTTACCTGTTCTACCTAAAAATGCCCCATCAGCTACGCCGATAGAGCATAGTCTTGACTAAAAACTCAATTTACTCATAACGAAGGATTAATGATGGACGGGTGCTGGCCGCTTTAAATGCTAGGCTTGCCACCGTTGCCCACGTGATAACCGCAACGACCACAGCCGCAGCGCCATACACCCACACAGCTTGTTCAATGCGGTCGTTAAAGTTTGCTAACCAATCTCCTACTAAGAAGTAAGTAACCGGGTAAGCAATAGCAATACTCACGCCCACCAGCACTAAGAACTCTTTAGCAATGATATTTACGATACTGATGCGAGATGCACCTAGCACTTTTCGAACTGCCACTTCTTTTTGACGACGCACTGTTGCAAACGAAGCCAAACCAAAGGTACCTAAGCAAGTTAAGAACACAGCAAGACCAGTAAAGATTAAAACGACATTCGAAATTCGCTCATCGCCTTTTAACAACGTTTTGTAGTTGTCTGCGAGTAAGTTAATTTTTGGCTCATAGATATTGGCTGAGATTGCTAATACTTCAGCGATCTCAGCTTTAATATAAGACAAGTTTTGCTGATCAATGGTTAAGATTAACTCTGATACTGGTGATAAGAAGTTAAAGCCACATAAGAACATAATATTTGAGTTGGCATCTTTAGCATTACCTACTTTTACATCTTCAACCACACCCACAACACGCATATCTACGCCGCGACCTGAGTCTTTAATTACCTTACCGATAATGTCACTCATGTTAGTGTAACCCGCTTGCCTTGCGACAGATTCAGTCACAATAGTACCCGTACTTGTTACCCCATTTTCACGGCTTGCCCAATCACCAGCAAATTCACGACTAAAGTCACGACCAGCAACCAGTTTTAATCCTAGTGTTTTTACAACATCGTAGCTTGCGCCAACAACAGGCGTTAAGCTGCCAGACGCTTCACCATTTGGCCACGTTGGCATAAGTGTATTATTGATTGAAACGGTTAAACGAGTATCAATCACTGTTGTTTGCTGTACGCCTTGAATCGCACTAATACGGTTAACTAAGGCATTTTTTTCTTTTGTGAATACTTCGCCTACAGGTAGCTCCGAAATAACCAATCTTTGTGTTGTTTCATAGCCTAAAGGTAAGCTTTGTAAGTAAGTTAATTGCTTTAACAAGGTAATAGAGGCAATGATTAAACCTATTGCTAGTGAAGCCTGCAAGGTTAGTAAGCTCTTACGAACCCATATTGCAGTATTACCACGCTGTAAGTCACCACTTAAAACGCGTTTTGCACTGAATGACGAAATAAAGAATGCAGGATAAAGCCCAGCTAATATGCCCACAGCAATTGCGACCACAATAATTGCAATGCCAAATTCAGAGGCATAATTCACGCCCAATTCGCGGTCTACTAGCTGATTAAAGCTTGGTAAAAATAGCTCCACTAAAGCACATGCAATCACCATTGAAAGCATTGATACCAACACAGATTCAGATAAAAACTGCGTTACTAACTGGCCTTTACTTGCGCCAAGCGCTTTACGCACACCCACTTCTTTTGCACGTTTAGTCGATTGAGCGACGGTCATATTAATGAAGTTAAAACCTGCAATAAGAATAAGTAACACACTTAAACCAACACAGATCATCACCACTTGTTTAGCACCACCTGCTTTCATCTCAAACGGTGATTTTGCCGTTAGGTGCAAATCAAGTAATGGATGCAGCTCTAAACTAACTTGTTCCAGCATCGAACCGCTAAAAAAGCGCTCTGTTAAGGTTTTAGCTAATGCATCGGTATCGGTGCCCTCAGCTACACGCATATAAACATAACTACTGTTGATGTCTATATTGCTTGGATCATGCTTAACATAAACAAGGTTTTTAAAAGCAAAGTGAGTGTTATCTGTTAAGTCTGCAAACACGGCACGCACTGTGTACTGTCCTTGTTCATGTGTTAGTGTTTCACCAATCACATCGGTGCGACCAAAAATGCGCAGTGCTTCTGATTCACTTAAAGCAAGGCTGTCTGGTGTACTCATTGCTGTTGTTAAGTCACCTGCAAGCGTTTCTAGAGCAATAAAGTTTTCAATATTTGCTGAAGCACCATATAAAGCATTTAACTTATAGCCTTGGTTGCGATAACTCACATCAACCATAGCTTCACGGGTCAGCTCGACCATAGTTAATCCAAATACTTCTTCAACTTGGCTGTAATCTTCGGCCTGCTTTGACTGCACATAATTAAAAATAGGCACCACAGCTAAACCAAGTTTTGAGAAGTCTTGGCCAACGCGATAAACACGCTCAGCATGAGGCTGTTGGCTATCGTACGAAAGCTCATTTTTTGCAAACAAAGCAACTAGAATTGCCGCAGCTAAGCCCACACTTAAACCCAGAACATTTAAAATAAAGTGCTGTTTTTGGTTTTTAAACGCACGCAGCGCGGTGATCAAATAACTTAAAATCATGTTATGCCACCTCTGCTGTTTGTTGAAAACGGTTAGCTTTATCAACCATCACTTGGCCATCAAGTAAGCGCACTAAACGGTCAGCATAATTGCCTTCTTTTTCTGAGTGAGTAACCACAATTACCGTGGTACCTTCGCGATTTAGCTCACGTAGCATCGCCATGACTTCATCACCATTTTTTGAATCAAGGTTACCCGTAGGCTCATCCGCTAAGATTAGTTTTGGATTAATCACGAGAGCTCTGGCTACTGCTACACGTTGCTGCTGACCACCCGATAACTGCTGCGGTAAGTGATCTGCTCTATGGTCGATTGCAACACGTTTTAAGATTGCGTCTACTCGCTGTTTACGTTCACTTTTTGAGATGTTTTGATATTGTAGTGGCAGCTCAACGTTTTCAAATACTGTTAATTCATCAATCAAGTTAAAGCTTTGAAAAACAAAACCAATCGACGCTTTTCTAAGTGCCGCTAATTGTTTTTCACCAAACCCTGCGATGTCTTCGCCTAAAAATTCAAAACTGCCTGCCGATGGCGAATCCAACATACCTAAAATAGAAAGTAATGTTGATTTACCACAACCAGATGGCCCCATAATGGCAAGAAACTCGCCTTCGTTTACATGTAAGTTAATATTGTTAAGCGCTGTTGTTTCAACATCTTGAGTACGGAATACGCGTGATAAGTTAGTTAATTTAATCATTGTTTTTATCCTTAAAATTGTAGTTGTTGTGCTTTATCAAAGTTGCTATAGCTAGAGGTGATCACGCGATCTCCGGCGCTTAGGCCACTTAACACTTCATAATAGTTTTGATTCTTTTTGCCAAGACGAATGTCTTTTCGTACTGCACGATTGCCATCTTTATCCATGACATAAACCCAGTTACCTCCTGAGCTGGTAAAAAATGCGCCGCGTTCAAGTAATAAAGCAGTGCCTTTGCTATCACCTAGCATCAGCTGTACATCAAGGCTTTGCCCACGTTTTATGTTACTCGTGCCATTAGGTAAATCGACTTCAACCTGAAACTGTGATTGCTGAACACGGCTATCAATTTTGCTAACTGTTGCCGCAATTTCGCCTTGCTCGTGTTCAATAAGCACTTGCATACCTGCTTGAACTTGGCTCAGGTAAAACTCATCTAGTCTCACAACTAACTTGTATTCATTAGGAATATCAATCTGCCCTAGGCGAGAACCACGGCCTTTTGATTCACCAATTTCAACATCAAGTTCACTTAAATAACCATCAGCAGGTGCTGTTACGAGTAGGTTTTCAAGGTTCTTACGTGCAAACTGTAGGTTTTTCTCTAACATGTCGGCACTGTCTTTTAACTGAGCTACCTGAACTTCACGAATGCTGTTTTCTTGCTTTTGACGCTCAAGAGTTAGTTCTTTACGAGCTTTGTAATACGCTAAATCTTCTTGAATTTCAGATAATTGCTCTTGCGCTAACACACCCGTTTTCACTAGCGGCTGAGTCTGTTTTAAGCGACGCGATAAATGTGTGATTTTAAGATCGATTTCAAGCAAATCACGGCGTAAGTTTAAACGGCTGGTTTCCATATTCATTTGCGTGTTACGTAAAAAGTTAAGCTGCTCAGTCACCTGTGCTTCACGGCTCATTACATCTAGCTGCAAGTTAGTATTGCTTAAACGCACAAGTGGTTGACCTTTTTTAACAAACTCCCCCTGTTCAACAAGTCGCTCTTCAACTTGACCTCCGGCAATGGTGTCGAGATAAATGGTAGTGCGAGGCATAACCTGACCACGAAGACTTAAAGCATCAACAAATTCACCTTGTTGTACTGTGCTAATCGTTAAGCTTGTCGCGCTTACTTGCTGGCTTCGACCTGTTTGCTCAGTTTGCGTGAAACCATAAGCTGCAGCCGCAACAGCTAAGCATGCCGCTGCAATGAGTGATTTCTTAAAAAATGCTTTGTTATTTGAGCGTGTAATTTTCTTATCCATGTTGACGCCTTTAAGTTATCTAGGTGCTAATTACCTATAGATAAAACAACTCTTGTGCCAACTTTTATTTTTATTAAATTACAACAGCTTACATAAAAACCAATAAAGATGTATATAATCAAGTGTCCGCTTATAGAACACTTCAAAACCCATATATCGTCCATAAATGGACACTCTTACTATTTTCAATTAGTCTTAGTGTTCCCATAAAGGAATAATAATAAATAGCTATGAAACAAGCAGGATCAATTCTTATCGTCGATGATAACCTCGACGTACTTATCGCCGCACGATTACTTTTAAAGCAGCATTATCAGGTTGTAAAAACCACAGATAACCCCTTTGATATCGAAGGTATCATTAACGCACAGCATGAGGCAGATCAGGCTATAGATGTTGTGTTACTCGATATGAACTTCACGCAAGACTCAATTAGTGGCAAAGAGGGATTCTACTGGCTAAAAAAAATCATGAGCCAAGACGCTAACATTGCGGTACTGCTTATGACGGCCTACAGCGATATTCAGCTAGCGGTCGAAGCAATTAAAGCCGGTGCCTCTGACTTTATTGCCAAGCCTTGGCAAAATGAGCAATTACTCGGTGCTGTAGCGGCGGCATTTTCACACGCTAAAGACAAACAGCAAGTTGGTAAGCTCACAAAACAAAAGCAGGCCTTGCAGCAGTCAATCGGCAATCAACCATTTGAGTTTTTAGGCCAAAGTGATGCCATGCAGCAGGTTTTTTCGGTTATCGACAAAGCAGCCAACACAGATGCCAACATATTGATTAGTGGCGAAAGTGGCACAGGTAAAGAACTCACCGCACATGCAATCCACAATGCAAGCCAGCGCCAAAGCCAACCCTTCATAAGCCTAGACATGGGCTCACTAGCCGAAAGCCTGTTTGAAAGCGAACTATTTGGCCATAAAAAAGGGGCGTTTACTGGCGCGAAAGAAGATCGCATTGGCCGATTTGAGCTGGCCCATGGTGGTAGTTTATTTTTAGACGAGCTAGGTAATTTACCGCTTAACCAACAAGTCAAACTACTTGCGGCACTACAAAACAGGCAAATAACACCGGTTGGTGGCTCAAAAGTCATCGATATTGATATTCGTTTGATTTGTGCAACGAATGAAAACCTCGAACAAGCAGTTACTGAAGGCAAGTTTAGGCAAGACTTACTGTACCGTGTTAATACGGTAGAGATCCATTTGCCAGCTCTGCGTGAGCGCAGTGAAGACATTCCATTACTTTGTAACTACTACTTGCAGCACTTTGCACATAAATACAAACGAGAGTTATCAATTACGGCATCTGATATGACACGTTTAAGTCAGTATCATTGGCCAGGCAATGTCCGTGAACTTGCCCATGCAATTGAGCGTGCAGTCATCCTCTCAGAAGGTTCAGAGCTCGATATAAGCTCAGTGATAAGCTCACCAAGTACCAGTGTAAGCACAAATGAACTCTCTACAAACGCTGCTGACTACGACACTTTTGATCTTGAAATCATCGAACAGAGAACCGTTCGTGCAGCTTTAAAGCATTTTCAAGGCAACGTTAGTCACGCAGCTAAAGCACTCGGCCTGACACGCGGAGCCATGTATCGTCGTTTAGAAAAATATGGACTTTAATCTATGCGAAATTTCATTAGCTTAGCTGGCCTATTAGCTGCACTAATTGGTTTCTCAATTGCTTTGTTTTGGCAAGTACAGCAAAGCGGGTTTTCTGCAATTTCGGCACTTTTAGTTATTTTAAATTTGGTATGTGCCGCGCAAATTTTTAATTTATTTAAACGCCAAACAAGGCGTGCAGATATGGTTTTTCGCGCTTTAGCGAATGGAGACAGCACATTAGGCTTTGGTGACCAACACCCTATGCAGCAACAATTTGAGCAGGTTAAACAACAAATTCAGGCTGCACGTTTTAATGCAGAGCAACAAGCCCAGTTCTTACAAGCGCTATTAATTCATATCGATTTAGCAGTATTAGTATGTGACGAACAAGGCACTATTATTGAAAGCAATCCGGCGGTTAGTCGTTTGCTTGGGCAAGCTGTAAAGCACATCGATGATTTAGGTGTAATAGCCAACCTAGTCCAAGACGCTAAACAAAATAGCCGTAATACCGTGCCATGGCAAAATGGTGAGCAGCACGATACGTTATCTGTGCAGATCAGTATTGCCGAGATCCAAGGTAAAGTTCGTAAAGTGATCAGTTTGCAATCTATTCATGATCAGCTGCAATTAAAAGAGCAACAAGCTTATAAGCGCCTCACCAAAGTACTGACTCATGAAATTGCTAATTCGATTACGCCACTCTCTTCGTTAGCACAAACTTGTACGGCACTGCTGCCAAATGAGCTTAGTTTTGATGATCAGGAAGATAAACAAGACTTGCAACTCGCCCTAACAACACTCGCATCACGAACCGAGCATTTAGGCGAGTTTATAGCGCAATTTAAAAAGGTTAGTAGCTTACCCGCCCCACACTTACAGCCACATATTCTGGCAGATCTTGCCAAGCAAGTTGTCGCTCTGCACTCACAACAAGCTAAGCAACTTAATATTACTTTGAATTTATCGGTGCAAAGCCAACAGTTAGTAATGATAGATAGAGGCCAAGTTGAGCAAGTGATAATAAACCTGCTTAAAAATGCCCTTGATGTACTTAAACAATTAAATAATCCAGAGACAACTAAATGCATAGAGGTAAATATTGCACAAAATGCTAATCAGCAACTGTATTTAGAGGTCAGCGACAATGGTACAGGTATCAGCGATCATGTGATCGAGATGATTTTTGTGCCATTTTTTACTACCAAGCAACAAGGCTCAGGAATAGGCTTAAGTTTATCGCGCCAGATCATGCTCAATCATGGCGGCGATCTGGTATACATCAAACGCCAGCAAGGAGCCTGCTTTCGTTGCGTGTTCGGTTAGCTTACATAGTTAGAACACTTACTTACAATTTGCTAAGGCGCTGTTTGGTATCATGTACCCATTAACGTTTAATGGATTAACCAATATGAAGTACCTCGCCTTAGCACTGCTCTCATCACTTGCCTTTATTCCTACAAAAAGCTTTGCTGGTATTTATGACAGCCCTAATATGAACCTGTTTGTTAAGTCAGAGCATAATAGTACTGATTCAATCACCTCAGCCGGCATCGAATTTATGGCTAAAAATAACTACAGCAATTTCGGCGCAGCATTTACAACGGCACTAGGCTCAGCAGAAGTATTTACTAAAAAAGGTGATCGGGAGACATTTCTAACCTTAGATAGCGGCATCAAATTTGGCTATTTCAGTGACTTTTTTGTCTATGGCGAAGTGGGCTTAGATTTAATTGAGCTTGCTGTATACGACGACCGCGATGACCACGACTACAGCGACCGCTATGATGACGATCACAATAATATTGATGGCTATGTTGGTGTGGGTATGGGCGTGGACTCAAAGCCATTCAGAATAGAGGTCTATGCCAGAGCCAGAGAAATAGACAGCCGCTATTGGGAAGCACAAAACCATGGTTATGCTGGGTTACAAGTTAGTATTTCGTTTTAATTTCAATTGGGTGAGTAAGTTAGCGAGCTGTTAATCTAATGGTCATTTTTAGCTCACCCTATGTTAAGCTTAGGCGCTTTAGTTTACCCGCACCTAAGTTAACGGAGTATTTTAATACGTGTTTTTAAATCGATTTTTAGGCCTTGTTGTTGTTTCTCTTATTGTAACAGGCTGTCAGACTGCCCCTGAGTCACTTCCCGAAAAGAAGCCTACCATCAAAGCCAATCCAGGTACTGTGGTTGCAGAAGCTAAAACAGCACAAGTAGACGCGGTGACACCGCTCAAACCAAGTGAACTAGATGACGTATGGCAGCGTATTCGCATTCAACTGCAGTTTAGCGATTCAAGTCATCCAGATGTGCAAAAGCGCATTGCTTGGTACCTTACTCATCCAAATTACATGGAAGAAATAAGCCGCCGTGCAGCGCCGTATTTGTATCATATCGTCACAGAAGTAGAAAACCGTGACTTACCAATAGAACTCGCTCTAATGCCGCTTATAGAGAGCGATTTTGATGCCAGTGCCTATTCACACAAACATGCATCGGGTTTATGGCAACTCACCCCCTCAATCGCCAAATACTTCAAAGTAAAAATTACCCCTTGGTATGATGGTCGCCAAGATGTGGTCGACAGCACCCGTGCAGCTTTGGATTTTATGGAATACCTTTATAAACGCTTTGATGGCGATTGGTATCACGCTATTGCTGCCTACAATATTGGTGAAGGGCGAGTATTACAGGCAATTGCTCGTAATAAAAAACAAGGTAAGTCGACGGACTTCTTTAGTTTAAAACTACCATCACAAACCAAACAGTACGTACCTAAGTTACTGGCCGCAGCACAATTATTAAAACACCAAAGAATGGTATTCCCTGCGATTAAGAATGAGCAAGCTATTGCAACCTTACCAGTGACTGGTGCAGTGATCTTAGCAGATAAAGCGAAGTGGCAAGAGCTTGAAGAGCTAAACCATGGTGTTATCCGATACCCAGCGGTGATTGATGCGCCACATATTGTGGTCCCCAAAGATCAGCAAGCAAGTTATCAAACTCTATTAGCTAATCAAAAGAGCAATGATTATAGCCAGTGGCAACATTACACAGTTAAACGCGGTGATAGTTTAAGTGTGATTGCAAAGAACTATAAAGTAACAGTTAGCCAACTGAAAACCTTCAATAACCTAAAAACAAACACCATTCGTATTGGTCAAAAGCTGATATTGCCGCAATTAGCGGATCAGCAAATCGAGTATAAGGTGAAATCTGGCGATAGCCTTTGGAAGATAGCAAAGCAATACAAAGTCAGTATCACTAAGCTTAAACAATGGAATAACCTTTCAAGAGATAATTTAAGAGTAGGTGAAAAGCTCACGGTGTTTATCTCAAATAGTTAATACCAAATCAGGGAGTTTTACTCCCTGTCTCTTTTATCTATCCAATTAAAGTTGTATCTTTATTAGTCTATAAAAACAACAATCAATAATTATGGATAATCAGCAACAGGACGTAAGCTGTTCAACAGTGAAAACAGAGCAAGACTCTAACGTTGAAGAGCAAACAAAGACCACCCAGCAAAAAACTCAACCTGCTAGCAACCAGCATAAGGCATGGTTTACCAACGAGCGACTAAACCTATTTCTCGCACTCTGTGCCATTATTATCTCCGCAGCCTCCTTTTATGCCACTTACTTGCAAGCCAACGCTGCAGAACGACAAGTAAAAGCCGCCACATGGCCTTGGCTTGAAGTGATAACGGGGAATTTTGATGAAGAAAAAAACCTACCTGAAATCACCTTTGAACTCACTAATTCAGGATCAGGACCTGCGATAGTAAAGTACGTGAAGTATCACTATAACGACCAATCATATTTAGATATCTATAAAGTAATTTCTGCATGCTGTTTTGATACACAAGCATATGAAACACAGCTACAAACTCTGCAAGAAGATTCTCCCGACATAAATATTTTCGAAGCATTTGGCTGGATTATGACGAGTGCCAGTGATAACCGGTTGCTGGCATCTGGCAGCGAACTTAAACTTTTTCGTTTCAAGCGAACGGGATTTAATGAAACTCAATGGGACAAAGTAAACAAGCAGCGTAATAGCATTAAAACCGAGATCTGCTACTGCTCGTTGCTAGAACAATGCTACCTAAGCGATGGCCGCGGCGATGTGAGAGAAATACAGCAGTGTGAGTGACACCGAGCTATCAGCTTTCAGCGATCAGCCGCTCGATGGAGCTGTTTGGTGCTGCGTCTCCCTCTGCCGGAGGTTCTAGGCTCTAGGCAAAGTGTAGTTGTAGGAATGACTTTAGCCATGAATGTGTTTGTTAAGGTCTAGATACGGCACTGACGTGCCTCCTACAGGGTTTTGTTGCTGAGGGAGTCTCTGCACTATACAACCCCACATTTCAGTTGACGTCTGACGGCTGACGGCTGACGGCTCCAAACGCAAAAAAGCCCGACTCTTTCGAATCGGGCTTTCTTTAATTTGGAGCCTGGCAATGTCCTACTTTCACATGGCAAATGCCACACTATCATCGGCGCTGTTTCGTTTCACTACTGAGTTCGGCATGGGGTCAGGTGGGTCCAAAACGCTATTGTCACCAAGCAAATTTGGTTTTAATTCGCTCTTTTGAGCAAATTAATAAATCTGGAATTCTGATATCAAGTAAATGTCTACTTTAGTTTCTTAACT
>NZ_JAKEVN010000090.1:0-17943 GCF_022398505.1 Pseudoalteromonas sp. Isolate3
GTATAAATACAGATATATAAACATGTTTATCCACAGTTTCTGTGGAGAAAGTGGATATTTTAACTGTGGATTGTGGATTTGTTTGCAATTTAGGCATGGTTTACAAAAGTTATGCACAAGCTGTGGGTAAGGTGATAAAAATGCGGTTGTAAATAGTTATTTTAATCAAATAGGGTATTTTTATAATAATTACATCGTAACGCCTTGATTAAACATGTTTGTTAAAAAATAAATTTTCAATCTAATTTAGGCTTAGGTGTAAAGTGTTTGCTGTATCGCAGGTTATGTGGAACAATCAATAAAAATCGACTTACAAATGAGGCACTAAGGTGATTGATGCCGAAGGTTTTCGTGCCAATGTCGGAATTGTAATTTGCAATAATCAGGGACAAGTATTTTGGGCTCGTCGCTATGGTCAACACTCTTGGCAATTTCCCCAAGGTGGTGTTGATGACGGTGAAACAGCAGAGCAAACCATGTACAGAGAATTACACGAAGAAGTGGGCTTGCTTCCTGAAGACGTTGAGATCGTCGCAAGTTCTAAACATTGGTTACGCTATAAATTACCCAAGCGTTTAATTCGCAGAGACTCAAGTCCTGTGTGTATTGGGCAAAAACAAAAATGGTTTTTACTGAAACTTCGTTGTAAAGATGAAGATGTAAATTTACTTAAAACTCATCACCCTGAATTTGATGATTGGCGATGGGTGAGTTATTGGTATCCGGTTAGGCAAGTTGTTTCGTTTAAGCGCGATGTATATCGTAGAGTAATGAAAGAGTTTGCCCCGTTTGCAATGCCGTTTAATAAACGAGAGCAACACAAAGATCATTGGCGACATAAACGATAAGGGTAACCTTATTTAAATTAAAGGAGCAGCATCATGTTAGCCACGCTCAGATCAATTGCTGAGGCAGTGTCGCAACAGGCGGACTTAACTAGTGCGCTAGCGTGTTTTGTGCAAATGGTAAAAGATGCCATGCAAACACAGTGCTGCTCGATTTATTTTGCAGATTATAGTCAAGACAATTTTGTACTGATGGCAACTCAAGGCTTAAACCCTGATGCGGTCGGTAAATTTCGTATAGGTTTTACTGAAGGTCTTGTAGGTCTCGTTGCGCAGCGCGAAGAGCCTATCAATATTGCTTTTGCAAAGTCTCATCCTCGTTTCAAACTCTCACCCGAAGTTAATGAAGAAGGCTACAACGCGTTTTTGTCAGTACCAGTGGTGCACCAGAAAAAGGTTTTGGGTGTTATCGTTGTTCAGCAGAAGCTGGCGCGAGTATTTAGCCCTGATGAAGAATCGTTTTTAATTACTTTATCGGCGCAGCTTGCCTCTCAGTTAGCCCATGCAGAAATAAAAGAGCTGTTACGGGTAGATGAGTTTTCTCATCAAACTTCTGTTTTAAAAGGTGTTTCTGGTGCTCCCGGTATAGCAATCGGCGAAGCTTTTGTAGTAATTCCAAAGCTAGACTTTACTTCTATTGAGTTGCAAAAAGATGAAGACATCACCACTCAACGTAAGTTATTTACTCAAGCGGTTGCTGCCACTAGAAATGAGTTTAGCACTTTATCAATGACCCTCAGTGATTCGATACCGCAAGAAGCCCTTGCTGTGTTTGATGTTTACCAACAGTTACTGGATGCAAAAAGCTTAGGGCAAAATGTAGAAGCGCAGCTTCAGCAGGGCTGGAGCGCTAAAAGTGCACTTAAAATAGTCATCGAAAAACTAATTTCACAGTTTAATGCTATGCAAGACCCATACATCAAAGAGCGTGCAGTTGATGTTAAAGATATTGGGTTGAGGGTTTTGCATCACTTAGTCAATACAGAGCATGCAGCAAAGCCTTATCCTAAAGAGACTATTTTAATTGCCAGTACACTAACACCAGCCATGCTCGCAGAAGTGCCAAAAGGTCATTTAGCTGGGGTGGTGAGTGTCAATGGAGCTGCAAACAGTCATGCATCAATTTTAACGCGTGCAATGGGGATCCCTGCAATATGGGGTATAGAAGATTTACCTTTACTGCAATTTGAAGGTAAACCAATGATTCTAGACGCTTATGCAGGGCGTTTATATATTTCACCTTCGCAAGTGTTACATCAGGAATATAGCCAACTTAAATACCAAGAAACGCTATTGAATGATCGCTTTTTTGCAGAGCAAAGTTTAGATGCTGTTACATGTGATGGCGAACATATAAGCTTGTTAGTTAATGCTGGACTTGAGTTAAATATAGAGCATGACAATAAACCTTTCTGTGATGGCGTTGGACTTTATCGTACTGAAGCTTGGTTTATGCAAAAAGGTCAGTTTCCTTCACAGTCAGAACAAGAAAATTGGTATCGTGAAGTGCTTACTAGTTATCACCCCAATCCAGTGGTGATGCGTACACTCGATATTGGTGGCGATAAAGTTTTAGATTACTTCAATATAACCGAAGAAAATCCATTTTTAGGTTGGCGTGGTATTCGCGTGACCTTAGACCACCCTGAGCTATTTTTAGATCAACTCAAGGCGATGCTTAAAGCCAATATTGGTTTAGGTAATCTAAAAATTATGCTGCCGATGATCAGTGGCTCAGAAGAAGTGGATGAATCATTAAAACTGCTCGAACAAGCCTATTTTGAACTAAGTGAGCAATATCCTGAGCAGGCAATTGAACGACCAGAAATCGGTGTAATGTTGGAAGTTCCTTCGAGCGTATTTATGCTTGAAGAGTGGTCGCAAAAAGTCGATTTTTGTTCTGTAGGTAGTAACGATTTAACTCAGTATATGCTTGCAGTTGACCGGTCAAATGCGCGTGTTGCAGAGCTGTTTAATCCTTATCACCCAAGTGTACTTCGGGTGCTGTTAAAAATTGCCCAAGAGTGTCAGCAGCATGAGCTGCCATTTAGTTTATGTGGTGAGTTAGGCGGCGACCCAGAAGGTGCATTACTGCTTATTGCTATGGGTTATCGAAGCTTGAGTATGAACTATTCTTCGATTAGTAAAATTAAGTTTGTGCTTAGACGTTTAAATGTTAGCGATATGGAAAAGTTACTTGCCGAGTGTTTATTACAACCCACTGCAAAACATGTACTTAGGTTAACGCGTAACTTTATGATTGAACATCAGCTCGGTGAGCTATTTTACACCCCAAGCCAAGGTCAATCATGAGGGAAAATTGTGCTGTGAAACGCCCAAAGGGTTGGTTTAAAAGCGATTTATACTGCGTTATTGATTTTAACAATAGAACCACTATTACTTGCAATCAATGCCTTGCCTAAATCGCTTTTAATTCCAACTGAAACTCGCATCTTGAGGTGGTTTGGGTATATATATTAGTTTAGTATATGTATATAACAAATTGAATATATGAGTGTGCTATGCATGACGTAATACTTTTAATGGTGTACTGCGCAATTTTGGGCTGTGTGGTTGGATTTTTAGCAGGTTTATTAGGCATTGGTGGCGGTCTTATTATCGTACCGGTACTTAGTGCGCTACTGGTTTCGTTTGATGTTGCAGACCCAAGCCATGTATTAGTTATCGCGATAGCGACATCGTTAGCATCCATTATTTTTACCTCGACATCTTCAGCCCTTGCTCATCATCGTAATGCTAACGTACCGTGGGAAATAGCTCCTTGGGTCATGACTGGGGTTGGACTGGGTGCATTAATAAGCGGATTTGCAGCAAGCTTTATTCCTGAACAACTATTGCGCTTTGTTTTTGCTGGGAGCGTTGTGTTTATAGCCTTGAGAATGGTGTTATCAACACGCACCAAAGCTGCCAGTGAAAAGCCGCTTCCTTCAGGACCTATTCTCGGCTTTTTATGTGCCATAATGGGGGCGTTGTCAGGGCTAATAGGTATTGGTGGTGGGGCGCTGATTGTGCCGCTACTGCATTATTTTTCTGTTGATATTAAAAAGGCCATTGGTTGTGCTGCTGCATGTGGTATTGTCATTGCGCTGTTTGGCTCGGTGGGTTATGTATCTGCTGGGTGGCAATTAACATCGTTCAGTGATGGATTTGCCGGATTTGTGTATTTACCTGCTTTAGTCGGGATTGTGGTTACCTCGTCGCTAATTGCGCCTATAGGTGCCAAAGCCACGCATTACTTGCCAGTGGCAACAATAAAAAAAGTATTCGCGCTATTACTTGTAATAATTGCGCTTAAAATGGTGTTTAGTTAAAGGTTTTTAATTTTATGGCTCTTCAATTTCCAGATATCGATCCGGTTATTTTTTCGGTAGGCCCGCTCAGCGTACGTTGGTACGGTTTGATGTATTTAATTGGTTTTGCTTTAGCAATGTGGCTTGCTAATCGTCAAGCTGAAAAACCAAACTCAGGTTGGACAAAAGAACAAGTAAGCGACTTGTTATTTTACGGCATGCTCGGTGTGATACTCGGTGGTCGTATTGGTTATGTGTTGTTTTATCAGTTCAGCTATTTTATTGAAAACCCACTGTATTTATTCAGAATTGACCAAGGTGGTATGTCGTTCCATGGCGGTACCTTAGGTGTGATTACCGCAATCGCCATATTTGCTTGGACACGTAAAAAGTCATTATTTGAAGTAGGTGACTTTGTGGTGCCATTAGTGCCACTCGGTTTATTAGCAGGACGTATTGGTAACTTTATTAATGGTGAGCTGTGGGGCCGAGTGACTGACGTACCTTGGGCGTTTATCTTCCCTACTGGTGGGCCAGAGCCTCGTCATCCATCTCAACTGTACGAAGCCTTTTTAGAAGGTCTGGTGCTGTTTTTAATTTTACAATGGTTTATTAAAAAGCCTCGTCCAGCGGGAAGTGTTGCTGGGGTGTTCTTGCTTGGCTATGGTGTGTTTAGATTTATTGTTGAATATTTCCGAGAGCCAGATGCCCATTTAGGTTTATTCGCAGGCGTTATTTCAATGGGGCAAATACTGTCATTGCCGATGGTAATTGGTGGTCTTGGTTTGTTAATATGGGCCTATAAAAAGCCGCAACACAGCGTGGCAAGCAAAGCATAACATGAGCTAATCAATGAAACAGTATTTAGATTTATGTCAGCGCATAGTTGACGAAGGTGTGTGGGTTGAGAATAAACGCACAGGTACCAAATGTTTAACCGTTATTAACGCTGATCTTGAGTATGATGTAGCGAATAACAAGTTTCCGCTAATTACAACACGCAAAAGCTTTTACAAAGCCGCCATAGCTGAATTACTTGGTTACTTACGAGGTTACGATAGTGCTGCACAGTTTCGTGATATCGGCTGTATGACTTGGAATGCAAACGCAAACGAAAACAAAGCTTGGCTTGAAAACCCACATCGTCGTGGTGAAGATGATATGGGGCGTGTCTATGGTGTTCAAGGCCGCAGCTGGCAGCGCCCTGACGGTAGTCACCTAGACCAACTTAAAAAAGTTATCGATAACTTATCTAAAGGCATAGATGATCGCGGTGAAATAGTCACTTTTTATAACCCAGGTGAGTTTGAGCTAGGCTGTTTACGCCCTTGTATGCACACGCACACCTTTTCTTTGTTAGGTGATACTCTATACTTAACTTCATACCAACGCAGCTGCGATGTGCCGCTAGGTTTAAACTTTAATCAGATACAATGTTTTGTGCTACTTGCTTTAGTTGCACAAATTACCGGACATAAACCAGGTAAGGCGTATCATAAGATAGCCAATGCACATATTTACGAAAACCAACTTGAGTTGATGCGTGATGTGCAGCTAAAGCGTGAGCCTTTCGCGTCACCTGAATTAAAAATAAACCCAAACATTAAATCACTTGAAGACATTGAAACCTGGGTTACAAAAGACGATTTTGAAGTAGTAGGTTATCAGTGTCACGATGCAATTAAGTATCCGTTTTCAGTGTAAGAACAATAAAATTTAAGGAGAAATCAATGAAAGCTGTGATCCCAGTTGCTGGTCTTGGCACGCGTATGTTACCTGCGACAAAAGCAATTCCTAAAGAAATGCTTCCTATTGTTGACCGACCACTGATTCAATACGTTGTAAATGAAGCAATTTCTGCAGGAATTAAAGAAATTGTTTTAGTGACGCATTCAAGTAAAAACTCAATAGAAAACCACTTTGATACCAGTTTTGAGTTAGAAGCAACGCTTGAAAAGCGTGTTAAGCGTCAGTTACTTGCAGAAGTACAATCAATCTGCCCGAAAGATGTAACGATTATTCAAGTTCGTCAGGGTGAAGCTAAAGGCCTTGGCCATGCTATCAACTGCGCAGCACCTATCATAGGTAATGAACCATTTGTAGTTATCTTACCGGATGTGATCATTGATGATGTGGCCAGCGACCTTAAAAAAGATAACTTAGCCGAAATGATCCAGCGCTTTGAAAGCACAGGTGAGAGCCAAATTATGGTGGAGCCTGTTCCGCAAAATGAAGTAGATAAATTTGGTGTAGTGGACTTAGGTGATGTAAAAATCCAGCAAGGTGAAAGTGCTGCAATTTTAAACATGGTTGAGAAGCCTCCGATTGAGCTAGCACCTTCAAATCTTGCTGTTGTTGGCCGTTATGTATTGAGCAAAAATATTTGGCCATTACTTGCAAAAACTCCTGCAGGCGCAGGCGATGAAATCCAATTAACAGATGCGATTGCTATGCTAATGGAAAAAGAAACTGTCGATGCCTACTCAATGAAAGGTAAAAGCCATGACTGCGGCAGTAAAATTGGTTATTTAAAAGCGATTGTTGAGTTTGCACTGCGTCGTGATGAATTCAAAGGTGAGCTTACAGACTTCATAAAGTCGCTGGTAAAATAAGCAATTTAGATTTCTAGTCAAAAATTACTTCATAAAAGTGTCTATATGGCACTTTTTTATTATTTACATAAACCTTACAATTGTCGATCATTACCCAATAAAGGATTTTTCTGATATACCTTTGTCTTAACGCATTGTTACTATTGAATGTAAATGAATAGTTTCGTTTATGGCTGTTTTCCAAAAATAACTAACACAAAGGTTATAGTCGAAACGTTAATACGTTAGTGGTTACGTTTTATATCTCAAATTATCTTTTAAGTGTTGATGTACAGGTAAGTACTAACAATATGCTCTTCTTTTAATAAGAAGCTAATTTTAATGGTACTTTAAAGAATCCTGATTATGAAATGTTACTTAAAGTCTTTGCGTTACAGTTTATACCTGATGGTGTTACTAGCTGTAGCTGGCTGTAGTAATAACCCATTGCCTTCTATTCTTAAAAATAAAAATATTAATATTACTTACCTTTTTAACAAAGCGTTTAAGCAATCAGATACTTTTAGTGTACTAATTCAAACGAGCCCAGATAAAGCAGCAATAAACTATAAATCAGTTGAAAATGTTAAGCAGATTCAAGATAACGATCTCAACTCTGTCTCTGAGCCATCAAACAAAACGGAGTTTCCTGAGCACAATTACAGTTTTGCTTTACAGCTTATGTCTGTTGAATCAGAACAAAGCCTTGCCTATTCATTTAAAAAAATGGTTAAGCGTGCGCCGAATATCTTCCAAGGAAAACCGATACTTAATATCGAAGTTGCTAAAGTAAATGAGCATACTTATTATCGCCTTAAGTTTGGCCGTTATAAGTACTTGAAAAATGCCAAAGCCGATTGTGAGGCTATTAAGCGGCAAGGAATTGATTGCTGGGTTGGTAACTACACTGACAACCGAATATATTTTTAGGGTTAAAGTTCATTCTAAAGGTGGCATTTTTATTGCTATGTTTTAAGCCTGTTTTTGAGAATCGACGTAATCATGCATTTTTCTATTTTTTCTAAATACCTATTGATAGCCATCAGCTTAACTGTTTTAACAGCCTGTATGATGAGCCAAGAGCATAGCCAGCCTGAGCAACCATTTACGCATTCACAAAGCGCAGCTATTGCAGCAACCAAAGCAGTAGAACCGGGCGTGCAATTAGGTTTATATTTAACACCGACAAAAGTAAGTCACCGTGTATTAGAGCTAAAGCGAGACTACCCTGATGTTTTGCATGGCCTGGATTTTCGTTTTAAAAAGCGTGAGCACAAAGGCGTAACCGTGTATGGACTAAGAGCTGGTCCATTTACAAACTATACTCAAGCTACTGCATTTTGTGAAATAGTAAAAAAGCTAGGGCAGACTTGTGTGATAGCTCCTTTTGTTGGACAGGTGCTGTAGCTACTGCTTTTGCGTCAACTAACTTTGCTATTCCTGTTTTAACAACCTCACATACTCAGTCTGAGTAGCGATTAATAACTTAAAACAGATCCATTACAAAGCGGCTTACTACCTTTAATCACAGAGTTTCTTGCTTCACTATTATCTAGCTATATCTAGCAAATAATAATACTTAGGCATAATTATTGCTTTGTACTTACTAAGTTTAGTGAGGATGGCAATTATGCGCCTGTTATTTTATTCAGTTGTTTTAGTGTTGGTGGGTTGTAGCTTAACTGAAGAGCCACAAAGTGCGCCCCCTAGAGAAACCCCAAAATCGCCAATGGCACCATATACGGTGCATCAATATGTTGCTGATTTAAGCAGTCAGCTGAGCCGTATTCAAGGCCCTTATAAAGGTAATGCTCGTATTGCTGTTACCAGTTTTTATATGGCTGATGGCTTAGGAACTGATTTAGCAGAAGATCAGGGCAGTGGCTTAAGTCAGCAAATTCAAGAAAGTTTATTAACGCAATTTACTCAGCTTGGTTTTCATACTATCGAGTATCGGTTAGAAAATACTTTAAATTTGCAGCAATCGGCCGATAGTGTACTTAGTCGTGATGTAAATACCTTACGTCAACGTCAGAATATTGACTTTGTTATTACCGGCACACTGACGCGGCAACAACATGCCTACATAGTTAACGCCCGATTGGTAAATACCAAAGATCTGCGAATAGTGTCAGCAGCAAGCACCGAGATCCCCATTAATGTCATGTGGGGAGCTGAAAAAGTTCAGCAGCGTGATGGCCAGTTGTATCGAAGCGAATATTAAGAGGAACTCATTTAATGAAACGTTTAATTTTAACTTTATGTTTGCCTTTAGGCTTTGGTTGCTCTTCGATGTTAACAGGTGATGCAACACAGCATGATAATGAGCCTCAGTTAACTGCGCAAAGAGAAGTCGCCGCGCCGCATAGTAACGACAGTGTGTTCCAAACTAATAAGGCGGTGATGAACAACAGCACTTTTACCGCTGCACCAACGCGTAAAAATATTAATCATTATGTGCGTGGCATCATGCAAGACTTAGTTGAAAATTTGCAATATGTTAGCGATACCACGCCGGTTGCTGTTTCAAGTTTTGTGTACCTTGATGCTGATTACAACTCAACGAATTTGCTAGGTAATCAAATTGCCGAAAGTTTCATTCATGAACTGCACGCATTTGGTGTACCTGTCATTGACTTTAAAACTACTGATTATATGCGTGTCACGCCAAGTGGTGACTATGTTTTCAGTCGTGATTATTTAGAGCTAAGCCAAGATCAAAATTTTAATTATGTATTGGCAGGTACCTTGGTTAATCATCAAAGTGGTGTGCTCGTTAATGCCCGTATTGTTGGCTTAGCAAGTAAAGCGGTTGTAGGGTCAGCGCAGGGTTTTATCCCGCAATCAGTGGTTGATGCCCTTGATAGCACCAACCGTAGTGATGGTATTACACTAAAACAAGCAAGTGAGTAAGCTATGAAAGGTTTTATCTTAGCATCGTTAACGCTTGCGCTATCCGGCTGCCAATTGCTGCCAGAGCAATCAGCAGAGCCGAAAAACGCACAGGCTTCAGCAAATGGTCAGTTAGATTACGTTGCTATGCTGCAAGCAGTTGAACAAAACGACATGCAGCAGGATAACGCTAACCATCGTCTATTTGTGCCATATCAACATCATAAAACAGTTGTCAATTATGTCGAGCAAATGGCGCTTGAGTTAGTTGATACTATGCAACAAGAAAGTGAGTTAGGAATTGCTATTACTTCTTTTGTCGATTTAGATGCAAGCTTAAAAACCAGCTCTCAACTTGGTAATCAACTATCGGAAACAATGCTGCACCAGCTGCAGAAATTTGGCTTTGGGGTTGTTGATTTTAAAGCGATGGATGTAATTAGTGTGACCTCACGTGGTGATTTTGTGATGTCGCGTGATATAGAAGAGTTAGCCGAGCGTCGCATTGCCAGCCATGTACTTACAGGCACGCTTATATATCGCCCTAACGGCGTTGAAGTGAATGCTCGAGTGATTAATTTAAACTCAAAACTTGTTATTGCCAGCGCACAAAAAGTGATCCCGTATTTTGTGCTAAAAAATGAGTCAATCCAATCTGCAACAGCTAGCGTTAATTAGCTCTTGCATTACACCAATCGGCTATTCTCGAGTCGATTGGTTTATTCTCCTTGATTAGCAAAGCCTTAGACCGTTATAATTTTAGTTACAAGTTACAAGTTACAAGTTACAAGTTACAAGTTACAAGTTACAAGTTACAAGTTACAAGTTACAAGTTACAAGCAATCCCTCAGCTTTTGAGTGGCCTCTTAGTTAAATGGATATAACGGCCCCCTCCTAAGGGGCAGTTACAGGTTCGATTCCTGTAGGGGCTACCAAGTTACCTCAGCACCCCCTAAGCTTAATTAACCCGTTACTTTTTTAAGCTCACCTGTGCGCCATGGTTCAATGATGATTTTGATATGGTCGTTTGGTTTAAACAAGGTATCAAAGGCACCTTGTACGCCGTCGATGCCGACTTTTCCTGTGCGCATTTTTTGCCATGCAATTTTACCTGAAGCGATGTTCTCGAGTGATTGAGCAAATTCTTCTGGTTGGTAGTAATAAGAGAAAATAAGGTCTAACTCTTTGACAGTTGCATAGGCAAAATTAACGTTAAGTGGTGCAGTATGTAGACCTGTTACAATGATTTTTGCTTTTGCTGGTGCACGTAAAATGTAGTCGTTTAATAAGCGGCTGACACCGGCGCATTCAAAAATAACTACCTTGTTGCTACCTGCAAGCACAGCGGCTTTAGCCACTTCATCATCCGCCATAGGGTTAACATATTCAGTAGCGCCAAATTCAAGGGCAATTTGTTTTTTGCTTTCTTGCGGATCAGAGGCAACGATGTGTTTTACGCCTTGTAACTTTAATGCGGCAATCGCGGCAAGGCCAATTGGGCCACAACCAACTACGATTGCAACATCATCATTATGCATTTGTGCGCGGTTCACTGCATGCAGGCCAACAGCAAGTGGTTCTGTAATGGCTGCCGCTTCTGATGGAACTGCATCAGGAATAGGTAACAACAAAGCTTCATCAACGATAAAGTATTCAGAATAGGCACCATACAGCCCTGGAGTTACACCTACGCCAGCACCGCCAGCAGAGAGTAAGATTGGCACTGAGGTTACACGGGTTCCTTTAGCAAGTTCGCCTTTGGTATTTGGGCCGTAGCTGACGATTTCTGCCGCATATTCATGGCCCAATAACACTTCTTGGTCATCGCCAGCATCTTTTGCCATGATGCCAAGGTTTTTATAGATATCGAATACATCACTGGTGTGGCGTGTAATATGAATATCTGAACCGCAAATACCGCAAGCTAGGCTTTTTACGAGTACTTGGCCGGGTCCAGGAGTGGGAATATCAATTTGTTTTACATGCAACTTGCCATTTTGCATGGCAACAGAATTCATTTGGCTCATATGTGTGTCCTCAATTCACCTTATTTGTGAATTATTAGACTAAAGTAAAGTACCTGCCTTAATCTTGACTTTTTGCGACAAAAACACCGCTTATTGCGACATTGCTGTTTATAAACCGCTCATTGGGGAGTGTTTAAAGTTAAAACCCTAAAAACGTAGGGTTTTAACTTTAACATTACAGAGGTTTAGCTGAAGTAGGCAGTATTGAGATATAAATGAGTTAATACGCCTGCAAAGTAACCGAGTAAAATGACTGGCGACCATTTTAAGTGGCTATTAAAGGTGTAAATCCCTCTTGCTTGACCCATAAGTGCAACCCCAGCTGCAGAGCCAATTGATAACAGGCTGCCACCTATACCTGCTGTTAAGGTGATAAGCAGCCATTGACCATGCGACATATCTGGCATCATTTGTAACACCGCAAACATCACAGGAATGTTATCGACTACCGCTGACATTAAACCAAGAATAATGTTCGCACCGGTAGCAGACCAATTGTTATAAAGTAAATCAGAAAGCAGCGCTAAGTAGCCGATAAACCCTAAGCCACCAACACAAATTACAATGCCATAGAAGAACAAGAGCGTGTCCCATTCTGCTCTTGATACACGGCTAAATACATCAAAAGGAACAACGTTACCTAAGCGAGATAAGCGCTCTTTATCACCTTCGCGCTCTGCCATAGCGCGTTTTCTGGCAAGGGAGCCGGGTAGAGTGACGCGTAAGAAGTAGCCAAAAAACTGTAAATAGCCAAGGCCCATCATCATGCCTACAACTGGAGGTAAACCAAAGGCGGTTTTTAATACCACGGCGGTTAGTATTGTCAGTAAGAATAAGCACAATATGCGAAGCGCACCACGTTTAAGTTCAATCTCTTCGCCTACGATATCAGGGTGTTGATTATTGATATATAAAGACATAATAAATGCTGGAATAATATAACTAACTAAAGCAGGTAGGAATAAAACAAAGAACTCGGTAAAGGCAACAACATCGGCTTGCCAAACCATGAGTGTCGTGATGTCACCAAATGGGCTGAAGGCGCCCCCTGCATTAGCTGCAATTACAATGTTTACGCATGACATAGCGATAAAGCGGTTATCATTTGCTGCAACTTTCATTACTACGGCACATAGAAGTAGTGCGGTTGTTAAGTTATCGGCCACCGGTGAAATACAAAATGCCAGTACACCGCTTATCCAAAATAATTGCTTGTAGCTAAAGCCCCTCGCAACCAGCCAGCTTCTTAAGCCATCAAATAAACGGCGCTCTTCTAGTGCATTGATGTAGGTCATCGCAACGAGCAAAAATAGCATTAACTCTGAAAATTCTAACAGGGCGTGACGAAACGCGTTAGTGCTCAGATCGGATAAGTTTTGTGCACTGTACTGCCAAGCAATAAGTGTCCAAATAATCCCGGCTGCAACCAATACGGGTTTTGATTTGCGTAAGTGAATTTTTTCTTCGAGTATGACGAGCACATAAGCAAAGATAAAAATAACAAGGCATATAATGCCAACAGGGTGGGTGAGTAAATCGATCGTACCAGTTGACGCAGCATGAGCTTGGCCACCGAAACATAGCAAGGAAAGGAGCAGTCCTTGTATTAGTTTTTTCATTGTATATTCCAATTAAATCATCTTAATTTCGTTACGGTTTAAGTAAATGTAGCTGCAGACATTTTAGGTTCATTCTTTGCTTTATGTAATAAATTGGTAACTAAGATGTTGGTATTTTGAATATAAATATCGGTGATGGCGAGAGCAGACCAGTTGGTTAATTTGTTTTTTAATCAATAGGTTGTAGGTATTTAAATAATATAAGGGCTGTATTCAGCAGCCCCAACTTGAAAATTATGCAAAGTGTTTTTCTAAATCGTCAGAGCCACCAATGTGCTCACCGCCTATGAATACTTGCGGTACTGTCTCACGACCTGAAATAGCTTTTAAGCTGGTTAATGATGCGTGTTGACCTAATATAATTTCTTCGTACACATAACCCTTTGCTTCTAATAGTGCTTTAGCTTTTGTACAGAATGGGCAATTAGGTTTCGTAATAATGCTCACTGACTCTGGTTTTATTTGCGCAGGGTTAATGTATTCAAGCATGGTATCAGCGTCAGATACTTCAAATGGGTCGCCTGGCTTTTGCGGTTCAATAAACATTTTTTCGATAACACCGTCTTTTACAAGCATAGAATAACGCCAGCTGCGCTTACCAAAGCCTAAGTCGTTTTTATCAACTAACATACCCATGCCGTCAGTAAACTCACCGTTGCCGTCTGGCAGTAGGGTAATATTTTGGGCTTCTTGGTTTTGAGCCCAAGCATTCATCACGAATGTATCGTTTACAGAAATACAGACAATGTCATCAACACCGTTTTGTTTAAATACAGCAGCAAGCTCGTTATAACGTGGTAAATGTGTTGATGAACAAGTAGGTGTAAATGCGCCAGGTAATGCAAATAGCACAACCGTTTTATCTTTAAAGATTTCGTCAGTAGTAACGGATTTCCACTGCTCGTCTACACGTGTTGCGAATGTAACGTTTGGTACTTTTTGGCCTTCGATATTGTTTAACATTGTTTTGATTCCTCTTGATTTGTTGAGTGCTATTATGCGGTTTAATTTTTGATAGTTCCAATCGTTTGTTTGTATTAATATGATAGATAAAAGCTATTAAAGGTGCGGTTATGAATTTAAAAGACTTCGAATATGTAAAAGCGGTTGCACAGTACAAGCACTTTAGAAAAGCAGCAGATGCCTGCTATATCAGCCAACCTACGCTAAGCGGGCAAGTTAAAAAGCTTGAACAAGAATTGGGTGTTGTTATTTTTGACCGTTCAACTAAGCAGGTCACAATCACCGCTCAAGGTGAGCAATTACTTAAACAGATCACATTTATTCTTGAGCAAACGCAAGTGCTCAAAGAAATTGCCGCCAGCTCACACGATCCACTAAAAGGTAAAATAAATGTAGGGATTATTCCTACCATCGCACCTTATTTACTGCCAACGCTATTAACATCAATGAAGCAAGCTTTCAGTGAAACCCAATTTTCATTTACTGAAATGCAAACAGCACAAACGCTGCTGGCCCTTGATAATGGAGAGATTGATATTGCAATTGTTGCTGATGTAGCCGATTTAGCGCCTTATCATGTTTCACCGCTTTATAAAGAAGATTTTTTGGTCGCGGTGTCAGAGCAACACGTATTAGCAGAACACACTGAAGTAGCTTTAGCTCAATTACAGGATTGTGATTTATTAATGTTAAATGAAGGGCATTGCTTTAAGGAGCAAGCAGAGCAATTTTGTTTTTCAGCTGGGGTTGAAGTCTCGAATCAATATAAAGGTAACAGTATAGAAACCTTACTCGCGCTGGTAGCAATGGATGATGGGGTAACCTTTGTTCCTAAGCTTGCATGTACACCACGTGAAGGAGTGAAGTACTTAGCTATAACACCAAACCAGCAACGCCAAATTGTCATTGCAACTCGTAAGCACTACCCGCACATAGCAGGTGTTGAGCAATTAGCTAACTGGCTAAATGCTCATGAAGGCCTACAAGCTCATTTACTCGCTAGCAGCTAACTCAACAATATCGTTAATTTGAATGTTAGGCAGTGGTTGCTTATCTATACTCATGGCAACCGCTGATTGCTGATAAAGCTGAGTCACTTTTACCTGATTAAGTGTCGTGATTTTATGCGGGAGTTTATTACCCTGTGCATCCGTTAGGTAATTATGGTGTGCAATATTTAAAACTTGCCCTTGCTCGAGACCATGAGCCTTACCAAGGTTTATAATCAGCCTATCGTTTTCGATATGCAGTATTTTACCTTGCGTGGGCAAGCAGGCCATGGCTGCTTGTAAGTCATAGGTTAGAGTTTGGTTTATATCACTAATAGCTTGGCCATAGTCGGTTGCCCAAAATCGGTCACTATAAACATCGATGATCTCAGTCTTTTTATACGGCCAAATGCCTTCAGTTTGGTAGCTTTTTTGCCAAAGTTTTTCGTAAGTTGTGCCATCAAAGAGCACATAATCAACTTTATATGCACGCTTAAAACTGTCATCCTGCCAAAATGCATAGTCGTTATTAATTTTATGGTTGACCGACAAATCACGAATACGACTTAGTAACACATATTGCGAGTTACTTCGGCTAGTGATTTCCTCAAGTAGTGCATTACTATAATCGTATTGCTGAGTGAAAAAGTGATCTACCCTTAGCGGCATGTTGTAATAAGCCGTTGGCTTAGCTGCCATTTGTGTATTGCTTAAGCTATTATATAGGTGTTCGCTTATTGCTTTGTTTACGTCAAAAATTTGGCCCATACGTGCTTGCTCGCGATTGGCAAGTTGGCTTTGTGTAACAGCAATAAATTTAGTGTATTGGTTTGCAGGGCACTCTTCTGCTTGAGCAAAGATGTCTAAGCGAAGCGTAATAGCATAGGTGTCGTTATGACGATCTTCGCTGATTAATTCTATTTTCTGGATTTCACCGTGGCTACTTATTTTCAGCTGATCTTGCGTCAAAACCCCGTCAACTAGAGTCTGTACAGAGCTTACTCGAGCGCCAGAAAACACTAACGCCTGAGTAATGGCATCTTTAATGGCGGCAGATTTGGCTTGGCTAGTATCGCCATTTTTTACAACTGCATGGCCTGTAGATTCAAACCATTGCGCTAAACTATTGTTAGAAAACAAAATTGTAAAAGCTAAGCCAAGGCTTTTTAAGCAGGCTATTGTTTTATTGTTCATGCTGACACCTAGCATTAAAACTATTGAATAACCTAAATGAGCAAGGACTGTACCACAGTGGCATTAAACGTGCATATTTGTAGACAAGAGTTTTAAGCGGAAGCAAATTATGCGAGTACTTCTATTAGGTGGGCTAGTTGCCTGCGCAGCATTAACAGGCTGCAGTAGTATTTTTGATAAACATGTAGAATACACTTACATTGAGCCAGATAGCTACCCGGTGCTAAAAGCTGTGGGTTATGCGCCAATAAGTGCTCAGCCTGGCAGTAATGAATCGCAGCGTACTCTGCTTGCGATTAAAGCCTCAAAGCTTGAAGCTTACCGCGAGCTTGCTGAGCAAGTTTACGGGCAAAGAATTTCCGCAGGCACTACAGTGCAAAACAGCATTGCTCATAATGATCAATTACAAAGCCAAGTACAAGGTGTGATCAAAGGTGCACAGGTTATTAAAACCTATGCAGTAGGGGACACCTACGCAACTGAATTACAGCTCGATATGAAACGAGTGCACGATTTATACATCGGCGAAGTAAAACCGCGCCAAGTGAAAAAAGTAACATATTATTAGGTGCAACTTAGTCTAGTTGTAACCTATTGGCTTGCCGCATAAGTCCAGCAAATTCTGCAAGCATAAAAAAAGCGCGATAACTTAGTTATCGCGCTTTTTTAATGAAATAGTATTTAGGCTTTCAAGTTGTGAACGATTTTCTTATCGCCTTGAATAACACTGCCGCCTTGGTCGTAGGTCATCGATGATGGCGCACCGATTAAAATATCCTTAAGTTGTTTAACACTCAGCTGTGCTTGATGGGCTGCATGGGCATTAACATCGTTTTTCTTTTTGCAGCTTGATAGTAAAGTGTTAACTTGCTTGATAAGTGAACTCACTTCGTCATCTTGCGAATCATTGTGCGCAACAAGCTTTTGAACTTCTTTATCAATTGTTTGGATTTGTTGTAACAGAGAGATTTTTTGTTGGGCAATACTCTTTAATCCATCGCCACGTTTTGCAGCAATGGCTGTCAATTCATCATCTAACAGCGCAGCAATAGACTCTAAGCACGAAACTTGTTGTGTTAGTTTACTGGCAATTAAATGATTATGATCAGCCATAGACATCAAACTCGAATGCAGCAATATTCTTTGCTAACTTCTCAGCATCAATTTGGTATTTACCTTCGCTGATTGCTTTTTTCAGCTCAGCTACTTTATTGCTGTCAAAGCCAGATGATTGCTCAGCTTTTTCTTGCAAAGACTTAAGCTGTTTAGCTTGAGGTGTTAAGCTCACAGAATCTGCACTTGCTTTAGGTGCGGCTGACTTTGCAGCAGCTGCATTAGCATTATCTTTTTGTAAATCAAGCTTCTTTTGCTTGGTATTTGTCAACACAGAAGGCTGTTGTTGACCATTATTGACATTGCTTACCATAATTTTGACCTATACATTACCCAACATATGCCTTTATATCGGCGGGCACAGCGGATACTTTAGCATAAATATAAAAAATTAAATAT